>JAJZJQ010000009.1 GCA_021851065.1 Microcaldota archaeon | reverse complement strand
GAGCAGGTGCTGGATTACGAGGACAAGCAGATAAGGCAGTACAAGCAGCTGGCAACCGACTACAAGCGCAGCGCGGACGCGCTGATAAGGAGAACCGGTGCAGCGGAGAAGAGCGTACTTGACGAGATCTATGCTGGCAACGCCCAGATAGACAAGCTTTCAGGGCTTGCCACATCCGAGATGGCAGGAGTGCGCACAATGGTGACAGACATAAAAAAGGACCTCGGCGGCATAGCAGACCTCAACGACGGAATCAACAAGCTGAGGAAGGATTTGGCTGAAGTGTCAAGCATGAGGGATTCATTGCTCTCGGAACTCAAGAAGGCGGACCAGAGCATGCGCACGGCAGCTGCATCCAAGATCATGCTAAGCCAGGACGCGCAGAGCAGGGCCACAAACGCCATGGGCTCTGTATCATCACTCACTGGCAAAGTGGACAAGATGGGCAGGGACATCAAAGTACTTGGAGACAAGAAGGAGAAGGGGAGCGGGAAGGAGGATGATAAGTGATGGATGACGCAGCTGCAGGCACAGGCACTGTGCGGGCATCATACACACTAAATGCCAATGGTATAGAGGCAAAGATAAGGATACTTGACACTGGGGGATATGTGCCTGAGTACGAGGTAAACGTGCCCGGGCTTGGGGAGGCCACCCGCATACTGCTAACGTCGCTAAGGACCGAGCTGCTAAACCTTGTGCCAATAGATACGAGCAAGATAGCAGATGCCGAGTACAACAAGGAGCTGAACCGGAAGTACACCAACGCGGCTTCAGTGGTAATAGACAAGTATCTGCCAGGCACTGACAAGGAAGTCAAGAAGATACTGATAGCGTACATAATTAACATAATGCTCGGCCTGGGCGACCTAGAGGTGCTGCTTGCAGATGACAATCTGGAAGAAATAGCCGTCAATTCTGCAAAGGATGGGGTATGGGTATTCCACAAGAAGGAGGGCTGGTGCAAGAGCAACATAAAGATGTACAGCGAGGAGACCATCTACGACCACTCAGAGCAGATAGGCAGGAGGGTGGGCAGGCAGATAACAATACTTACTCCTCTCATGGACGCAGAGCTCGCAGATGGCTCCAGGGTAAATGCCACTCTCTATCCAGTATCGCAGAGCGGCAACACCATCACCATCAGAAAGTTCTCTAAGAATCCGTGGACGATGCCTGCGCTTGTAGGGTCCAATTCCGTTTCCCCAGAGGTAGCCTCTATAATCTGGGTGTGCATACAGAACGAGATAAGCGTGGTTATATCCGGTGGAACAGCTAGCGGTAAGACCAGCTTCCTAAATGCAATGAGCATATTCATGCCCACAAATCATCGCATCATATCCATAGAAGAGACCAGGGAGCTTACACTGCCCGACTTTTTGCAGTGGCTTCCTATGCTTACGAGGGAGGCCAATGCGGAAGGAAAGGGGGAGATAACGATGTACAACCTCATGATAAACGCCCTGAGGCAGAGGCCTGACATAGTGCTGGTAGGGGAGATCAGGACCAAGTATGATGCCCAGACGCTGTTCGAGGCAATACACACTGGTCACGCTGTGTACGGCACCATCCACGCAGACAATGTGCAGGATACTGTGGTCAGGATGACCAACCCTCCAATAGAGCTGCCAAAGATAATGCTTAACTCCCTCGGAGGGGTGGTATCGCTGTTCAGGCACAGGAGGCTTGGGATAAGGAGGGCGCTTGAGTTCGGGGAGATGACTAGCTCCGGGGATGCAAACGTTCTCTACAGGTGGAGTCTTAGAAACGACTCATTCGCGCAGGTCTCCAACATGACCCGCCTTGCAGAGGTAATATCCTTATACGGCGGTTACACCTACAATGAGCTGATGGACGACATACAGCAGAAGAGCAAGATACTTAAGTGGATGGTTGCCAATAACGTCGTAGGAGTGAACAACGCAGGCAACTTGATAGCCCAGTACTACAAGAACAAGGATAAAGTAATTAAGATTGTTGAGGATAACGTGAAGTACACTCCGGACCTCTTGAAATAGGCGGCGCGATGGATTACAACGAATGCGTGGAATACATAACTTCTGTTGAAGCGTATGGCAGCCAGGATGCAGCCGCGCTGGTAGACGTCTACGAGCTCGGACCTGCTCTGGAAATCAAGGAGTACGATGACAAGGATACAGAGAAGCTGATTGTGTTCATGGATTCTGCCGAGGGAGTAATGCCTACAAAGCAAAGGCCAGAGCCTCAGAGTGCAGTTGCAGTGCCTGGCAAGGCAAGTAAGAAACAGCGAGCATCCACGCAGCCAGAGCCAATGCAGCAGCCAAGGCAGGCTGAACCTCAGCCCGAGCCAGTGCAGCCAGCTCCTGCAGTCAAGGTGCCAAAGCAGCCCAAACTTCCTGCAGTGCAGCTTCCCAAGGTATCCAAATCAAGAAATCTATCTGCAAAGGCGGCAAAAGAGCTGGCAGGCATGATGGGCAAGGCAGGGGAAGAGATCAGCAGTGCGCTAAAACCTGCCCCCAAATCGGAGAAACTCGTGCTTGTTCATCTGTCCATGCAGGACCAGGTTGGCGAGCTTGAGAAGATAAGCATGGGGCTTGACGGCGGGGCATTCGACACGGAGCAGATGGCGATAATAAGGATCGAGGTAAGGGAACTGATGAAGAACAAGGGTAAGCCATCAGGCAACGATTTCCAGAAGGAGCTGTACAACATGAGAAACGAGCGGCTTGGGGAAGTGGCTGCAAAGCTGGGGTTCTAGTATGCTCAAAAAGAAGGGCATGGTTAACAAGCAGATAGTCGGATTCACCAAACCCCGAAAAATACTTTTCTTCAGGATAAAGCCAAAGCCTATCTACAAGGAGGTGGAGCCTACAGTGGGGCCTGCTACGATGGAGACTACGGCCCAGGGGGAAGAGGTTGTGCAGGTAAAGAGCAGCAAGCCCATTCAGCCTGGCAGCCGCAAGCACGGCGCAATAGCGTCAAAGCGCAACTCCATGCTTGCTCCGGCCCTTGCGGAGCTTGGCATAAAGCTGACTCCTGAGCAGTGGACAGCCAAATGCAAGAAGGAGGCAATGGCAATAGCTGTTGTGGTTACCGTTGCAGCTGCAATAGGGCTTTACGAGCTAGTGACCATGTTCGGCCTTGCCGAGCAGCTGTTCATACTCGTGCCAGTAATGGGCCTGATGGGCTATATGATGCCCTTCAACATGCTCGTCATGTCTCCTGTAAGCAAGATGAGAAACAGCGGGCAGGAGATTGAGAAAGACATACTGTTTGCAGCAAGGGACATGATAGTCAGCATGCGTTCAGGCCTTCCCCTGTTCAATGCAATGGCCACAGTAAGCTCGGGCTACGGGTCGGCGAGCAAGGAGTTCAAGAGTGTCATAGACAGGGTGCAGCTTGGCATGCCGATGGAGCAGGCGATGGACGAGGTCACAGCAAAAAGCAAGTCGCCTACATTCCGAAGGCTGATGCTGCAGTCAAGCACCAGCATAAAGGTAGGCGCCGATGTCATCAACGCAATACAGGAGGTAGTGAACGACGTGAGTCAGGAGAGGGTTATAGAGCTTCGCAGGTATGGGCAGAAGCTAAATGCCATAGCAATGTTCTACATGCTTTTCGGAGTCATATTCCCAAGCATGGGCCTTGCCGTTGCATCTATCATGTCCACCTTCATAAGCTTCTTCCCGATAGACGGCACTACGCTTATAATGGCAGCAGTGGGCATAGTGGGCCTTCAGTTCGTGTTCCTCAAGATGGTTACATCATCCAGGCCATCGTTCTCAACGTGATCAAATGGCAATAGCTTTCGAGAGGCTTGTGGGCAGGAACGTAGCAAGGTTCATATCTTCTGAACTGGACCTTGCCGGAGTAAAGACGAGCGTAAACTCGTTCATAGGCGTGGCCATAGTCGGCGGCCTTGCGCTAATGGTGCTTGCTGCTTTCGGCACGTTCCTGTATCTCAAGCTAGAGCCTGGGCTTGCCATGCTATCCGGGATAGGCGCTGCTGCTGTGTTCCAGGTCATACTCTACTCCGTGCTGGAATTCAGGATAGAGCAGAGGAAGGAGTTTGTTGAAGGCATAATGCCGGACTACATGCAGCTTACCTCTGCAAACATACGCAGCGGAGTGCCACTTTCAAGGGCAATGATAATGGCAGTCAGGCCGGAATTCAAGTACTTTGGAAACGACATAAACATAATGGGCAAGCAGCTGTACTCAGGAGATACGATGCACAACGCCTTCATGCAGCTGAGCAACAAGTACAGGTCGGTTACGCTCAAAAGGACTGTCAGGCTCATACTCGAGGCAGACCAGTATGGCGGAGGCATGGCGGATCTGCTAGGCCAGATATCAAAGGACATGAGGAACAGCCGCATGGTGCAAAAGGAGGTGTCAGGCCAACTGTTCATGTATACCATATTCATAGCATTTGCAGCCCTTATCGGGGCCCCCACGCTATACGGCCTAACAAATCAGATGATAGGCGTCACATCCAATATATGGTCCAAGATCTCCCTGGGAGCGCTGCAGAATGCGCCATCTGTAGGGGTGTCTTTCATAAAACTCAGCAAGCCCCTGATAACCCCGCAGAACTACTACGAATTCTCGCTTGTTGCAATAATAGCCATAACCGGGTTCGGCGCATTCATAATCTCTGCGATATCCAGCGGCAACGCGTTCAAGGGAATAAGATTTCTGCCTGTGTTCATAATAATAGGCCTTGTGATATTCTTCGTTGTGTCTGCCGTTATGGGAAGCCTGTTCGCAAGCTTTGGCACTGTCTGAACAATAGGCTTTTAACATGATGCCCATAAACATATCGCTATGAATAGCAGCAGGCTGCTGGCAAGAGCCATCAAGCTTGAAGCAAAAGGCGATGCTGGATTAACTGTGCTGACCGGCGCCATGCACCACGGGGCATCCGATATGCCCGGCGGCATAAGGCTCGTGCATTCCATCTCCTCAAGATTGGCTGTTGTGCTCGTGCGCTCGGATTACCACCGCGCCTATAATCTCACGGATAGGGCCGGAGCCCCGACTGCCTCGTTAGAACGCCTTGCCGTGCGCATAGAGCTTGCTGATGCTCTTCGTAGAGAAAGACCTGGGAATAAAGTGCATCTTTCCATATGACTTCGAGACAGCAGCTCTGTGCATCTTTCTTGTGCAAAAGCTTTTAATTCTAGGAATCATAGGGCATTCATGCAAAGGAAGCTTAGGGTAGGCTGGTTCTCATTCACCTGTTGCGAGGACAGCACTATGATATGGGTTGAGATGATGAACGACAACCTATTCAAGTGGAAGAAGCTGCTTGACATAAGGCACGCCCGCGTCCTTAAGAAGAACAACAGGCTCTACGGCATAGATGTTGCATTCGTTGAGGGCGCCATAACCAACGAGAGCGATGCCAAGAAGCTGCGCTCGATACGCAAGCACTCAAAGAGGCTAGTTGCCATAGGCTCGTGCGCTGTTACCGGAATGCCTGCAGCACAGAGGAATGTATTCGACGACGCGACAAAGAAGGAGATAGAGTTCCTGCTCAAGAAGTTCAACCAGGCCGATAGTGTAAGGATGGTCAAAGATATAGTCCCAGTGGACGAGCTGGTGGTTGGGTGCCCGATGGCAGAGGATGCATTCCTAAGGGTGCTTGACAAGTACCTCAAGGAGTTCGGTGTTTCAGGTGCATAGGGCAGACGATTTCGACGGGCTTGAAGGCGAGGCGTGCGCAGCCGGCCAGAGCGCATCGCAGCCTGCCCCGCAGGACCGGCAGAGCACAGAGCGCAGGATACGCCTCGAATCCATATCCAAGATAGAAGGGCACGGCAGCGTCGACATAAAGATAAGCGACGGAAAGGTGAAGTATGTAAAGCTCAAGATTACCGAGAGCAAGAGATTCTACACGCAGGCCATAAGGAACAAGGCCGCCATATCCCTGCCGCTCATGACCTCAAGGATATGCGGCACGTGCAGCATAGCCCACCTCACCTGCTGCTCAGCCGCAGTGGAGGATGCTGTGGGATATGTTCCATCCGAGCAGACGCTGCTGCTGCGCCAGCTTTCCTTAAACGGCATGATGATTCGCGACCACGCCCTGCATCTCTACTTATTCTGCCTCCCTGACCTGTTTGGCAAGGACTCGGTGCTTGACTTCGAGGGGCCGCAGGAGGAGATAATACGCAAGGCATTCGCAGTGAAAGGAGCCGGCAACAATCTGTCAAAGGCCATAGCAGGCAGGGCCGTACATGCCACGTTCGCAGAAGTCGGCAAGTTCTCCCACATACCTGGCGCAGAGGACGTGAAGAAGGCAGTTGCCGAACTCAGATCCGTGCGCGACTACGCTATAGAATTCATAGAGATGTTCTATGGCAGCGGATTTAAGCAGGAACACGACACCGATTTCGTGGCCCTGGTCAACAAAGACTATTCATTCCACTATGGGGAACTTGGCGATTCCTCAGGCACGCGGATTAAAAAGGGCAGATATTTCGATTACCTTGACAAGGTGGTCATACCCTATTCGCAAGCCACTGCCTATGAATTCAAGGGCAGGGAGTACATGGTAGGCGCACTATCTAGGATGAACCTGAACAAGGGCAGCCTTCACAGGCAGACCAGGGCCGATGCATCAAGGTTCATGGGCGCGTTCCCATCGAAGAATGTCTACTCCAATAACCTTGCCCAGGCCATAGAGATACTGCACTGCATAGACAGCTCTCTCGAGCTGCTGGAATCGCATGCGTTCAGGGAGGAGAGCGCAGCGCCTGTAAATATAGTCGAGGGAGAGGGGGTTGGCGTACTTGAGGCGCCAAGAGGCACTCTTTACTACAGGCTTTCAATAAATAAGGAGGGGAAGACGACATACGGGAGCATAATAGTTCCTACGCAGCAGAATCAGATAAGCATGGAACGCAGCATAGCCGAACTGGTAGGCTCAAACATCGGCAAGGACAGGAAGTTCCTGGAATACGAGATCGAGAAGCTGATACGCGCATACGATCCGTGCATGAGCTGCGCAAGCCACTTTCTCAGGATAAACTGGAAATGATTGCCTCAGATAGCTGGGCAAATGCCTCTTCATCGCCGATATCTGCAGGCACTCCAAGTATCATGACGCTGTCAATGTATCCAAGTTTCTTTAGCAGCTTTAGGCTGTGGGACAGGTCAAAGTCGTGCATAGAATAAAGCCGCTGCGTCCTTATGCTGTTTATGTCTGTTATGACGGCCACTTTATCTATGCCTTCGACAGTGTCTATTATGTTAAGATCCCTGCCCTCCTCCTCCAGATTCTCGGTCGGGTCGAACTCCCTGAATTCTATGTCTTGGAATCTGCGCCTAAGCCTTGGCAGCAGTCTTAGGGGCAGGCTGTCCTGCCTAAGCATGATGTTCCCGAATACCAGGAACTTACCTGTTTTTTTCTGACGGACCATTCCTAACGCCTATAACGAAGTACGACCCCAACAGTATTATTGCAGAGCCCGCTATCTGGATTGGCGGAGCAGGCTCGCCCAGCATAAAAATGCTGCCAAGCAGGGATACTATGGGAGCCACAAGCAACAGAATGGCTGCCTTGGAGACGTTTATGTACCTTATGCTCCAGTACCAGAACAGGACGTCTGCAAAGAGCAGCGCTGTGGAAGCCAGTATGTTTGTCCACTGCTGCGCTGAGAGGGAGAGCAGTGCACCGGTATCCCCCATCACTATAACAACCCCAAACAGCATTATGCCGCCGAAAAACATCCTGGCGAATGTAACTACGAAATTGGTCTCTCCCATAGACATGGCTTTCTTTGATATTACATACTCGATGCCCCAGAAGACCGAGGCTGCCATTATAAGCAGGTCCCCAAGCGAGGGGTCTGGCCACAATTGCGATGCAGGGATCTGGGACATGTAAAGCAACACGGTGCCTGCAAGCATCACTACCAGTGCAATGGACATCCTTTTGCCTAGCCTCTCTCCAAGGAATACGAAGGCAAGGATAACTGTTGATGCTGTGAGTATGGAATGGTAGAGCAGCGCCGCCCTGCCTGCAGTGGTAAGCTGCAATCCTGTGAAGTAGAGCAGGAAAGCAGCCGAGCCGCCTATGGCTGCTATGCCAAGCAGATAGCTCCAAGGCGCCTTACGAAACCTTCTGTGCTGCGATCTTGCCTGGTACTCTGCTATTATCAGGAACCCGAACCCGATTATCACCGAGCGCACTGCAGTGAATACTGATGGATCCAGACTGACAATGAAGAATTTGTTTGCAGGTATGGATATGCCGCTTACTACTGCAGCTGCAAGGGCAAGCAGTATCCCCTTGGCTTCATTTTTCATTCCAGCTCGCCCATCCTTGCTGCAAAATCCTGCGGCACTCTCTCCACCACAAAATCCCAGTGGACTACAACCCGGTCCCCAGCGCATATGCCTGGCACAAAATCAGTCCTGTACTTCCTCTCTCCCAGCTTTGTATTTACTACTGCAAACCCACCATCAACGCTCATTACTCTTCCTTTATACGTGTTGCAGTCGATGGGATCGAAATCCTTCATCAGCCTGTACCTGTCAAGGACCACCTCGCTGTGCTCAAGCAGGAAGTACTGCCTTATAACCTCGCAATCCACCTTTTCCTTGCCCATCCTCTCCGCTATTCCCGAGCACATTGCATTAGCTACCTTGAACATGCTCTGCGCATCTTCCACTGGCGTCTCCCCGGCTGATACTACGGATATCAGGCTGTCCACGTACTGCTGTGAAACATTGCCCCTCCTTACCAGGGTTCCTGCGCACGGAAGCGCATACTTAAGGAATAGCAGCCTGTCGTTCTCATCGATCTTCACTGCATGTCACCAAGTATTGCCTCAGCCTCCTCCTTATCTATCCTGTCTATGGCTATGTCAAGCGAGAACTGAACGTACTCCCCGGCAGCCACTCCTGCAAGCTTGGATCTTAGCACCCTTGTCTTGCCGTTGTAGGAAACTGTCAGACGATCCCCGTCTACACTTAGAACCTTCCCTACAGCAGCTTGGCACATGAGATCACCTTTTCTGCACTCTGTTATTTGAGCGGGAACATTTTTGTTACTTATGCTGCTGCGATGTAGACCAGCCCACTTCAGGTCACACGGGCAGCAGTAGTCTTTGCGCAATAATGCCTATGAAAAGAAGCATGGAGAAGAGAAGCGCAAGCCTTGCAGTGAGCTCCGCGCAGTTCCTTGGCACCGATCTATGCAGCATAAGCCTGCATACGTATATCGCATACGGCAGGCTTATCAGGGCCAGAAGCGAGATGAGGGGAAGCGCACCAATGGCTGCAAACGCCGCGAGAAGCACATACGACAGGGCAACGATGCATACGAACAGTCTCGCGCCAAAGCGCTGCCCGACCATGGTAGCCAGGGTCCGTGCACCTGCAGCCTTGTCTGACGATATGTCCCGCACATTGTTTGCTAGCAGCACAAGCATGACAAGCGTTCCTATTATTACAGATATCGCAATGGCTCCAATGCTTATGCTTCCAGACTCAACAAAATACGCCGAGCTTGTCATTATCGGGCCGAAGATCACAAATACAAGCGGCTCTCCCAGCGCAAGGGATTTTATGCTCCTTCTGCCAGCGCTGTAGAAATATGCGGCAGACATTCCAATCAGCCCTAGCACGAGTATGGCAATGCCTCTATGCGCCATGATGTATGCGCCTGAAACTGCGGCTATCGCAATCGACATCGCACTCGCTCTCCACAGCTCCCGCATGCTTGCAGTATGCCTGGCTATTGGGTTTGGCTGGGCTTCCATGGGCCTGTTCCTTCCGCCCTCCCCGTTCCTGAAATCATATATGTCATTCATGAAGTTGGCAAAGGCATTGATTGAGATTGTGCCTGCCAGCATTGCCATGTATAGCAAGACACTGAAGCTTGGCAGGGCCATCAGGCTGCCTGCAGTAACTGCTATGAAGTCAGTGAAGAACGACCACCATCTGGCTATCGCAAGCCATTTTAGTGCCGCTTCGAGCAGTTGTGCCATGCTAAGCAACGTAAAATAAGTGGCTATCAGGGCTTATAAATCGCACATACGGGCCTGCCCGCCTGGCACCGCACCATGCAGCTGAAAATCATTGTTTGCAGGATCCTATCCCTGCGGCATGCATATTGCGCTGGAGCATGGCAATCCGTCTGCCGCACAGTGCGCTGGCGCACATTTTAAATCACTGTATGTAAAATATAAGCATGCGCACAGGTTCAGTTGCTATTGCAGTGCTACTCCTGCTTATGTTAATTAGCATATCCCATGCAGCATCTGCATCAGTGCCATATCTTCCATCCAGCAGCGCAGAAATACCCAACCTATGCATTATACAAAGCGGGGTTATGACATCCAACTCCCTGGCCATCAATGATAATTTCTCTTACTCAGGCTCGCTTGCGCTTGCACTGCTGGCACTCACACTCTCCTTCGACGCAGTGGCAATAACCTATGCCATAAGCAAAATACTTCCACAGGCAGGCCTACGCAATTGGCTGCAGGGCGAATACTGGGAAATAACCAAGACAGTGCTTATAATTGTAAGCATATATGCCATACTGATACTTGTCGGGAACATAACCAACCTGATAACACCTAGCGCTACGGGCATAACGAACATGGCAAATTCGGGCGCCACGCCAGGGGTGATAGGTCTTGGTTCCTTGGTGGGCAATGCCGAGACCTACCTATGCCAGGTCAACGACAATGTCATAAACGCATGGGAACTTGTCGGGATCATGTCCGAAGGCGTGGGCTTCTGGTCAACATTCCAGGTCAAACTTTCAATACCTATCCCACTGGGCTTTGTATCGGTGTATCTTGGCATGAACTTCCTGCCCTTCGCAAACTGGGCGCTGCAGACAGGAAACTACCACATAGCCCCATTCTTCTCCGTAATCAACGACATTGTAAACTTCATACTTTTCCCCTACACTACAATGGAGCTGAGCATGATCAATATACTGCCAGCCCTTGTCTACGTCGGGCTGTCATTCTTCATACCTCTTGGCCTCGCGCTGCGCGCTCTGCCATTTGTAAGGGGCATAGGGGGCACGCTTCTTGCCATCGGGGTTGCCATGTCTGTAGTTATGCCCGCAGTACTTGTCCTGTTCAACTATCCAATAACACAGGCGCTAAATAACGCAATAGACCTGCAGCAACCTGCGCCGCCGACCCTCACCGGGGGCCCGGTCTGCGCGGCTACCGGCTTTGCACTCTCCCCTCTCCTGTGCGCCTTCAACGTAGTATGGCCCATCTTGTTCAGCTCAAGCTCAATCCCCGGAGCTAACAATGGCGCCAACCTGCTCAGCGCGATAACCTACAGTACAAGGGTATTCGACACCAATGCCATGTACTTCTTCCTGAGCCAGCTGCTTAAATATGGGCTGTTCATAATAGTACAGTTTGTCCTGCTTGCAATGGATCTAATAATAGTATACCCTATCGTAGACAACCTGGCCAGGATGTTTGGCGGAAGCATAAAGCTGTCCCTGGGAAACAAGATGAGGCTAGCACACTGATAATATGTACCCGATACTACTCGCACTTACACAGAACGCTTATACGAACTCTTGCGTATTCGGCGGCAGCGTGACCTCCCACGGCACCCTAAACACCAACGGCTGGATCCAGATAAATCTTCTTGTAATACTTGCATCGTTCATGATATCTGCACTGGTGTACACCATTGCCAACTTCTTCCCGGTTTCAATGCGCGAGAGGCTCAGGGGCGCGGCCAGGTATGAGGCATTCCAGGGAATAATATCCGTGATCATAATATTGGTGCTTATAGGGATAGCCGCATCTACCTGCCAGGTAGGCATATCACTCACTGCTTCATCAGCAAGCGTGCTGCACGCAGTCTATCAGGACCCCATCCAGTATTCCGAGCTTTACATAGGCAACCTAATGTTCACAAGAGGGCTGTCGCTGTTCTCCCAGATCTATTCTGAGGCCGTGTTCATAACGATATCCGCAGATATAGGGAGCACTGTAGAGGAGATAATCAACTCGGCAATCTCGGCCCTGCTACACGCCCAGCTGGGCGGCGGGGTGTTCGGCGTGTACTATGGATTTAGCAGCGCTCTCGCACTGGCCTTCATACCGCTGCTGGTTGTGGTATTTGGAGTATTATTCGTGCTTTACATACTGCTTGCGCTTATAGAGTCCACGGCGCTTACTGTGATAGTGCCTGTGGCTATAATAATGCGATCCATACCATTCGCAGGCCCAAGGCTCAGGGAGTCCGCAGACAGCTTCCTTGCCATAGCGATAGGCTTTTACTTCATACTTCCACTGGCCATACTCATGAACACTTACATAGTCGCATGGATATACACTCCGTGCACAGCCGCAGGCATGGTCTGCAACCCATACAACCAGTACACCAACCCGTACAACCTCGGGTCATCGCCACTAAACTACCTGTTCAATTCACAGCCGCAGGCTCTTGCATCAGGCAGCGGGCTGTTTAGCGGCGTAACTACTTCGGATTCATTTTTCACCGGCTCCTTCTCAGGGGTTGGAGGGCTAACCACAGGCGTCTCACTAATGTTCCAGACCCTAATCAATCTGCCGCAGGTGATAGTCGGGTACGGCATAGACACTGCTGAGTATATCTTTGAAGGCATAGTGCTGATAGGCCTTGATCTTGCAATAACTGTGGGTTTTGCCATGGGTCTCACCAAGGGGCTTAATTCCGTAGGCAGGTTTATGGCAGTAGGGCCATTTTGGGGGAATATATGAGAATCAGGACTTACATCGCGATTATTGCAGCTGCAGTGATATTCGCCCCAGCCATGGCCTTCGCTCAATCTACCCCAATAGCTACGGGATACTCCGTATTCAATAACTGGCTTCCGATAGTTATCATAGCCTCCACCCTGGCAGTGCTCCTGGCATCCGTCTACTATATGCTTGGATGGATGCTAAACAACACCAGGATGAAGAGCAATGCCGTATCCGAGCTGCAGCATGCCGGAGGCAGCATACTGCTTGTGGTTCTTCTAATATGGCTGTTCTGGTTCATAGGCTCAGGCCAGGGGCTGGGCTTCTCCAACATACTCGGGGCCAAACAGTCGCAGGTATCATCCATGTGCAATGTATACCTTGCCAACTCGCCTGTGACTACATTCAACAGCGTATACTACGACAGCAACGGTGGCAACCTTCCCAGCCCAACTACTGCCGTGTGCCAGGGGCTGATAAACAACAATGCAGGCATAGCTCCTGTAACAAGGACTATAGACTACGGGCTGGCAGCCACCTATGTGATAATAGCCAACATGTCCAACCAGTCAGCTGCCGAGCTCAATTACATATACAACTTCGAAAGCATGATCTTCTTCCTAAGAAACCTAAATCCATCCATAACTGTCTCGCTTCTTGGTTCTGGGCAAGTGACGCTCGGCTATAAGCCATATGCCGGCTATGTGCTGCACAGGACGGTAATGCCGTCAATACTGGTTCAGGGCACCATAAGCATGTACCTGTTCACCATAGAGCTCGTCCTAATACTCATAGTTCTTATGGGCTGGCCTTACCTGCTAGCCGGGGGAATAATACTGCGCACCATACCATACACACGGCGCGTGGGCGGGCTAATAATCGCAGCCACAATAGTTGCAGTAGTAATCTTCCCTGCGATATTCCTATTCGAGTACTCATCGCTAAGCAACATAAGCAGCTCTACGCCATTCATAGGGGCCGCGCAGCTTCCAGGCGTGGCGCTATGCGGATTCGGCCAGGTACCAGGCCTAGCCAATGCCGGCAGCAGCCCTCCGGGAAACGTGCTGTATTGCTATACCGACAGCACAAGCTTGCCGGCCAACTACATCTACAAGGACCTGCCAGAGCCTTCCGGAATAAACGCACATCTCGCCAATGGCAATCTTGCGGCGTGCAGCAGCTCATACAATGACCTTGGCAGCTACGGGCCAGGAGCCGAATACCCGCCTGGCAGCAATCCGCTGCAGTCTGCCCCAGAATGCTACGTAAAGCGGCCACTCAACTTCTACGTCTATCCAAAAGCCAGCGACATAGTGCGCATGTACTCCTGCTACATCGGCGACAGCAGCACTGTATTCCCATTCGAATCCATCGAGCTTACAAACCAGTTCCTCCAGATCGGAAATCTGCCTGTGGACGTGCTGCTATCCTTCTTCACCAACAGCGTTAACCTGCTGGGCGCAGCCCCGTCGCTGCTAATACCCGGAGCCGTAGCGCAAGCAATCACCGGCTCAAATCCTCTTGCCGGGCATTGCATAACGACTGTAGGCCCCTATTACATAACTGCTGCAATATCCGGAATAGTGAATATGTACGGCATAATCTCTGTGTCGGCGTTCATATTGCCTATAATAAACGCGCTCATGATGATATCTGCAATAACCGGGATATCCTCCCTCATGGGCGGCGAGACCACCATAATAGGGCTGAGCAGGTTCGTATGATCGTGATGCTATGAGATACACCCTGCTTGCTCTTGCCGTCATCGCAATGCTGGCAGCTTCAAGCATATCCAATGCGCTGTCAGTAGTCGACTGCACCACTCTCTTCCAGAATACAGGGCCTCCAACCTACAACCCGTACGCAGGCGTTCTTGCCAAGTACACCGGTTACAGCAGCACTTTCGGCATTCCGGGCTTCGGGGGCCTATTGTCCATAGCCCTGCTCATAGTTCTTGCAATATTCTCCATAGCCGGAATAGCGTACGCCATAGGGTTCGCGTTCCACCTGCAGACTCCTATGAATTTTGCAAGGGCCGAGTTCCTCGAGAGTTTTGGAAACCTTGTGATAATAGCGTTCATAGGGGTCAGCTTCTTGTTCGCTTCTCCTGCAGTCAGCTTCTTCTCCAACTTTGCAACGATAAACCAGGGTGCAAGCGCAAGCGGCAGTTCAGGCAGCATACCATCAGGCCCTGGTGCAGCGCACGATATCTACGTAGGCCTTTGCAACGGCATAAATTCACGCATAATAGACGCAGGCCTTGAGAACTGGTTCGGCGTCTTCACGAATCTGTTCGTGGCCAATATCTTCGCTGTAAGCTTACCCCCCGGCGGCGGCTTCAAAGTAGTGATAATGCCTAACCAGCTGCGCAGCGGCATAAGCTTCAACCCATTCCAGGGAGACGCGCTTCTGATACAGCTGCTATGGGACGAGCAGGTAATCTACTTCAGCAGCATATTCATGGGTATGTTCATGGTGGCCATACTGTTTTTCATATACTTCCTATTCCCCCTGTTCCTGTATGTAGGGATAGTCCTGCGCTCATTCCCCTGGACCAGGCCTGCCGGAGGATCTCTAATAGCCCTATTCATATCATTCTACATAATCTTCCCGGCTCTCATGTATCCGTTCATATTCGCCCCAGGCATCAGCGGGGTTAGCGGGATAGGGTTCTGCGGCCAGCCTTCATTTGCCAGTAACTATGGGGACCTGTGCCATGCAAACAGCTTCCTCACTGCGACTACCTTCAGCTACCTGGTTCTCAAAGGCTCGCTGTATTCTGATTTCGGCAAGCTCTACTACGAGAACGTGGCGGCATTTGCCGATGGCATAGAATTCATAGGCCTTGATCTCATAGGCTTAATAATAGCCCTCATAATAGCATATGAGATGATAGAGAAGATAGGAACAATACTCGGAGCTCCCTCGCTTCAGGGAGCCAGGATGCTGGGCAGGGTGGTATGATGTATCTTCCATGGATGCCGATATTTCTGGTAAATGCCTGCAGCATTGCAAGCGGATTCGGCAGCATATCCTCCTTCTTCTCCTCAGGGTACACCCTATGGTTTCCTATAATCATCCTCGCATCTTTGGCGATAATTGGCATAGCTGCCCTATTCTATGCGCTTGGCCCGCTTCTTGGCCGAAACGACATAAAGGTATGGGCCATGGCCAAGGTCTACGACGCCATGATCACGATAGTCTTCGCGCTTATATTCATCAGCTTCGCCACCATGGTGGTATGCGTAAATCCTGTCCCTTCGCTGGCATCCGTGGGCCTTGTGCCAACTTCATGCAATCCTGCCTCTGGCGTGCAGGCCAGCCCTGACAACTCCAATGTCGCTGACATATTCGGGGTGTCGCTGTGCGACCTGTACCAGTACAACCAGGACATGTCCCAGTTCAGCACCGCCATGTTCTGGGTCTCGGTGGTCTTCGGCGCTGCACCGCAGTTCCAGATGCCTGAAATAGGCGCGGACGGGGTGTATTTCACGTTCGCTGTGCAGGTGCTTCCTGTAGTCATCGTCTACCAGTACATAGTGCCTTACATGCAGGTATACTTCTTCCTTTCCATAGCGTCGTTCCTACAGCAGATACTGCTAAGCTCCTCAATGCTGCTTTTCTCGGTTTTCATGATAATAGGCCTCATCGCAAGGTCGTTTGGCATAACAAAGAGCTTCGGCGGGGCCATGATAGCATTTGCCCTGGGCCTTGGCGTAGTCTATCCGCTCATGGTAAGCATGACATACGGATTCCTTGACGTGGTGATATCCAACTCTGCAATAACCTTTGCAGGGATACATTCCACTGCAACTACTGGGGGAGTAGGCATACCGCTAGACGAACTTGGCAATTTCCTTGTAAGTGCAGTCGCAGGGCTTGTAAGCCCGTCAAGCTGGTCCAATGCGCATATCCTCAGTGCTAGCGCACCAAGCAATATTGCCGGCTCGGTGTGGACATTGGTTTTCACGCCTCTTGTGGTATACGGCGGCTTCATCTCTCTTGGCCTTGTGTTCATACCGCTTCTAAATCTGGTGGTAGTCGACGCTTTCATCATCGACTTCTCAAGGGCAGTGGGAGAGAGGATGGACCTGCTTTCCTTATTAACTAGGATATTGTGATACTCATATGCGAACCTCATACCGTATCTACATAGCCCTGTTTGCGGTGCTCGCAGTCACTCTTGCCGGGATTGCGCATTCCCAGAACATAGTGACAAATTACTGCGCCAGCCCAACCAATGGGGGTATAGTGAACCAGGTTGCGCCATGGTACTGCAGCCACGTGGACAAGTATGTGGTGCAGCAGTGGCAGAAATACCTGCCCATCATGCTACTTGCTGTCACGTTTTCATATACTATAGCCGCAGTGCTGTTCATGTTCGGCATAGCGCTGCGAAATGACAAGCTGAGGACTTTTGGCATGGGGGAGCTTTACGAAGCAACTGCAACTGCACTGATCGTGCTGCTGTTTGCATTCATAAGCTCTGTAATGTTCGGCCTGCTTCCAGGATATCTGGGCGTGGGGGCCATAGACCCGTATGATGCCACTCTCACATACCTGGCTACTACCATAAACTCTACTTATGCTGTGGCGTCGCACCTATTCTACGTCGGCGCACTTGGATACAGTTATGCCGGCGTCTCTATTTCAGTAGGCATAGGGCAGCAAAACATCTCTATCCCACCACTATGGTCCCTGGCCTTCCAATACTACTTCTTCTGGCCTGCATGGGTGGTAACCGCGTTCATGTTCGAGGCAATGATAGCGCTGTACGTCCAGTACTACTTAATCATATTCTTCATGTACGCTGCCATACCTGTATTCCTTATACCTGGGATAATATTCAGGTCCCTTATACCTACCCGCAACCTTGGCGGCATGATGATGGCGATGGCAATAGGCTTCTATTTCATAATGCCTACGCTATATGGCATAGCCTATGCATATACATCGACCAACATAAGCAGTCAGCTTGCCCAGCAGCAGGTGGCATTGTACAGGTACGGTTCTGGAAGCGGAGTGATAACCAATGCACTATCCCCCCAATCCCCGCTTGCAAGCACTGTGGATCAGCTTCACAGCGCATTTGGCGCATTCTGGCTGTCCATCCTGTTCTTCCCGGCACTGATAATAGCCCTTACCTATGCAATAATAACTCAGATAGCAGAGATACTGGGCGGAATGGCCAAGACCTCGGGAAGGCTCAGGGCGCTTGTCTAGGATATGCATATATATGAAAAAAGGGATAATAGAATAGAGGATAAGATGCTGGTATTGCTCATTGCAGTTCTGTTTTCGCTTGGCTCGATAAACGCGCTTGTGCCAATAATAGTAATACTCATACTTCTTGTTGCTGCAGCTGGACTGAACAGGGGCTACAGCCTATTCAACTTCTTTGGAATAACTACATTCACGCAGGTCAATCCCGGGGGCAAGGGTTCAATAGCGGGAAAGAACCCGTTCGTCTACGCAGTGCTGCATCCCGGGGAAAGCGGAAGTAGGCTGGCCATTGGACACACTTCAGTTCAGCTATTGGCGCTGCGCAGGGCCAATAGGATAAGAACCAATGCCGCTATCAACCTTGCAAATCAGGGAGCGGGCTTAGCCAGACCCCCTGCACAAAGGCCAAACTGGCCAGCAGCAGGTCCACATCCGGGCCTTGGCCAGCCTGCGCCTCCGCGAAACCAGTGGCCAAATGCGTCTGGGCCGACAAACGGCCTTGGACAGCCTGCGCCTCCATGGCCTTCATCTGGTCCAAAACCTACAAACGGCCTTGGCCAACCTATTGCGCCATGGCCTTCGGGATCCGGGCAGGGGTGGTCCAGGAAGCTTGGCCAGCCATTGCCGCCAAGGTTTTCCAACTGGCCAAAGACAAGGCCCAATCCACGTCTTGGCCAGCCTGCGCCTCCGCGAAACCAGTGGCCAAATGCGTCTGGGCCGACAAACGGCCTTGGCCAGCCTGCGCCTCCATGGCCTGCAGCTGCGCCATCCTCTCCACAGCCTCCTATCCAGCCGCTGCAGATAGGTCCCGCAGACAATGCGCAGCCATCCGCAGCCAGCCATCCCCGCGCCAGAGCATTGCTTAGGTGGTCTATGCGGGCAGGTGTCCTTGGCGGTCTGTTCGTAGCGAATCCAGTACTTGCATTTGCAGGGGGAATGGGCCTGGCAAGCTATCTATACAAGTACCGCAACTCAAAAGGAAAGCATAGCTTCTCCAAGGACCTGTTATCTTCAATTAGAGGCACAAAAGATAAGCCAAGTTCACTAAGGCGCTCCGGCAGGGATATACTTCTTATGGTATTCCCGCTAGGATGGATAGGCTTTAGGGCAATCCAGGGAAGCAGGGACATGAGCAAGACAAGGGAAGAATACCGCAACAGTGTCGCTGACCGCTATCCACACGTAATAAGCCAGGCGACGGATTACATACTTAGGCACGGCGGCAGCGTTGAAAGACTATCCGCAGCGCAGCTCAGAGAGCTTAGGAGGCTTACACGCTCGGAGATTGCAAGGGCAGACGCTGCGCAAAGCGGCAGGCATCCCGGAATGCTTGGCGCACGCTACACTGAGGGCATGACTCCTGCAGAACAGGCTAGGGCAGCTACAAGCGCACTTATAATGGGCCAACTGACTAACAGCAATATAGCTGGAATTGGGAGGACCGCATTGGTTATAGGCAGGATAGGAAAGGCGTCTATCCAGACTGAACTTAGCAGCATGGGCAGCCCTGACACTCTGACCGGGGCAAATGCGCAGCAGCTCCTTCTCAAGGCCAGAGAGGCGTATGTGGCCAAGTCAAATAATCCGGAGCGCCTCAGGCAGTATTCAACTGCGCTCATAGCGGATACAAAGAACACTATGAATACGATACAGGGAACCGAGGGGGGCAGCGCAGCACGCCAGCGTGCAGAGGTCCAGCTCGGCGAACTAAATACCCTGATGGATCAAGTGCGCGTCAACGCAAACACAGCCCAAGCGGTCAAGGACAACCTGACACAGCAGAAAATAGCGATGGCAGGAAATTCGAGCCTCTCTGAAGAACTGCTGCTTAACCTGCAGAAGGACCCGGATGCAAGGGTATCTACTACTGCCACTAACACGATAAATACGCGCAAGTCCAAGGCAGAGCATGGCAATGCATGAGCCCTTCAACTTCCGGCATGGCCCTACTGCACGCCTGCTTTCCAATTCATGCAGCCCCGCGGCACACTAAGCATTTAATAATTGTATCGCGATACTCTTAACGTGGTTGCTTGGCCAGTCGCAACAGCCAGAAGGCTTCCTTCGTAATAATGATTGCAGTAGGGCTCATATTCGCCTTCCTATCAGGCACAATGCCCCAAGGCCTTGGCATAGTGGCATTCGTATTTTCGGTTATAGCCCTTGCGGCCGCAATCCTGGCAATGTCAATGCGCTACTACTCATACCTATTCGGCCCCATGCTGCGCATGAAGGGGGGCAGCGTAGTGCTGGATGCCAGCGATGCATTCTACTTATCGCAGAACGGCAACGCCGTTATCGTGCGCGGCGATGACGCTGTGTATGCGACCTCCTTCATAAAAGTTCCTGTGTACAGCTCCGCAACAGAGATGAGCGATGAGCAGAGCTACAACTTTGCAAATCTTTTTTCACGCATAGTCAGCCTAAGCAAGACTCCAATACGAATAACATCGCAGCTGTACTCTATAAACAAGGACGACTACCTGGCACGCATAAATACACGACTGGCCGAGGCAGAGAACAAATACAGCATCCTGCAGGCGCAGAAGGGGGCAAAGAAACCGGACCTGGACAGAATAAAGGGCGAGGTGACCATGTGGCACAACATGCTGGACAGCGTATCCAAGGCAAATTCCCAGGCCCTTGAGGTATATGCTCAGGTCACGGTCTCAGGCGGCACGGAGGACGAGGCCCTTAACCTAATAGCACTGAAGACCGACGAGATCTCATCGGGCATAAGCGCGGCCCTTGGCGTAAGCGCATCGGTAGTGTCTGGCACAGAAGCCCTGGTGCTGCTTGAGCCCGAGTACATGATACCGCCTACTACCACCACGGAGCTCATGAGATACGCGCAGGCCGAAAAGGGGATGTGAAGATGGACGAGAGAACTATCCTATATCTTGCGCTGTCCGTACTAATAGCAGTGATCACAATGATCAGCGCTGCCAAGTTCGGCATAATAGGCATAGCGATAGCCATAATCAGCGCAGTGGCTATTGGCATAATGCTGCTTTTGGCATTCGCCGACTTCATAATCTTCCCGCTCTTTACTAAGGCCCTCAACATAACAATAATACCATCGAAGGACTACATGATACCAAAAAGCCAGGACGCAGTGATAAAATACTCAAATGGCATATATTATGCCACAGGGTATCTCACTGCCAACATATACAACTATGTATTCGCACAGGAGCAGGTGCAGGAAGAGAGCGCCGCCCTGGCGCAGGCTCCAGGCAAATGGGAGAAGGCGATGATGAACATACACTTTCCGTTCAGGTACAGCGTCATAGCCGCAGCCGAGGAGATACAACGATACAGGGAGGAGCTCGAGGCGAAGCGCGGACTGCTTGAATTCCAGTATTCAAGAGAGACGCAAGGCAGCAATCCGAATACCATGGGTCTTGAGACCATGCAAAGGCAGATGAACGTCATACAGGCGAGGATAGACCGCATAGGCGAGGGAGAGAAGCCTGTCAACAGCATGATGTACATAGAGAGCACTGCAGTGGGGATTAGCGAGAAGGAGGCGCTGGATAAGCTCACAAGCCAGCTTAACGACCTCTCAACAGTGTTTAACATATTTGATCTGAGCATAAACCGCGTGATTGGCAGGGAGCTGTACAGGCTGCACAACATAAACTACAGGGTTCCTACCCTGTCGGAGCTAGAATCAGAGTTCGGCGTACAAAAATGATGGTGGTTGAATGGGACTAATAAAGATACAGAAAGTCATGAGCAATGAGCTGGCGAAGAGAACATTCATAACAAGGCCACCAGAGCCTCCCTCAGAATATCTCCTAAACGACCCAACGGACTCGGTTTTCGTAGGCATAACGCGCAGGTTCGGCGTGCCGTTCACATGGACCTTCGGCAACCTTACCAATCCGCACATATCCGTGGTGGGCATAACCGGGTCAGGAAAGAGCTTTTTCATAAAGACCTTCCTCATACGCGCAAGCTATGTGTGGAACACAAATGCCATAATAATAGACTGGGCAGGGGAATATAAGGGATGGGTGAGGCAGAGCGCAGGCACTGTGGTCTCGCTTGCCAAGGGCGATTACATAAACATAATGGATCTTGCGGGGATGAAACCCATAGACCGCGCCAAGCAGATAATGAACTCCCTCGACATACTTACTGACATAGCAAATTTCCCTGAGCAGAGGAGGCTGACTGCAGAAGCAATAGAGCAGGCGTATCTGAACGCAGGCTTCATACTTGCAAGCGCGCCCTCGCGTACAAAGAACGTGCCTACACTAAAGGACGTGGCGCAGCTGCTGACTGAGAAGCTGCAGGAGGGCACATACGAATATCCCGCAGAGCTTGAGAACGCCATATACCGGCTAAGGCAATTCTCAAGGGAGGGCGAGGATTATTTCGCCAAGAAGAGCACCATAGACCTGGACCAGCTGGTTACATCTGGGCTTGTGGACCTTGACCTCTCAGGGCTTCCGGACGAGAGGTTCAGGGCACTTGCAGCGCTGTTCATACTCCAGACCCTCAAAGAGAAGATGAGGGCCGAGGGATGGAGCGCAAACAAGGGGTTAAAGGCCATAATCGTTCTTGACGAGGCGTGGAAGGTAGCAAGCGACAACAGGAGCGACGCCATAACAATAATAAGGGAGGGAAGAAAATACCAGTTCGGCATCATAGTGGCGTCTCAGAATCCAACCGACATAAACGAAGCCATATTCTCAAACGTAGGCACAAACATAATACTGCGCATAAAGTTCCAGAAGTTTATGGACTACCTGCAGGGCTCACTGAATTTCTCGTCGTTCATACGCGGGGAGATAAGCAGGCTGGGCGTTGGCGAAGCCGCAATAGACATGTCTTTCCAGACCTCAGCGCAGTTCCCATCGACGTTCATGCTCAACAGGGTTGTCGGAGAGGTGCCTCTTGACGTATATACCGTGACACTTGCGGATATGCTTACAGAGGCCGAGAACCGCGACCAGAACCTGCAGAAGGAGTACTCCTTCGAGAAGATCTTTCTGAGCTCAAAGTTCGTTGAGAACAGCATAAACACCGACGCCATGGACGACATATTCAAGAGGCTGGAAGCCAAGAACAGGCTTGTCGACCTCAAGGAGTTCGTGAGGATACTGCTTGCCGAGATGCTTGGCAAGGATTCAATAATATCGCTTCTAAGGAGCATAGGCATATCGGACAGCATAATAAGCAGGGCGTTCGTATATACCGAGTGACTGCGCATTCATGGTGTGAATAGTGGCCGAGACGTTCGCTATAAACAAGATCGACTTCAAAAGGGTACTGGCAAGCTTCAAGGTCAGCGACAAGAACACCGAGTTCATACTGGCCCAGCTTGACAAGATGCACAGGCACATAAACGCAATTGCCTTCGCTGAGATGCTGCAGAAGGCAGGGCTGCATTCTGAGGATGTGGCAAACGTCCTAAGGCGCACAGGCATAGATGACATAGCAATATCCAACATAATGGACGCAGTGGAGGAGGAGAGGATAAAAGGCGCCTTCGGGCGCATAATAGAGCTACGATTGGTTGATGAATGATGAAACAAAGCTACTGCATAATATGCGGGAACAGAAAGGAAGGCCTCGTGGTGAAGAACGACTTCGTGATAGAAGCAATAAGGGCCTTTAAGAGGAATGTGACAAAGAACGAGAAGGGCAACAGGCTGGTAGTATGCAGGGGATGCTACGCGCAGTACAAGAAAAGGAGGGACAGGTTCAGCTCAAGGCAGGTGATGTATGTTGCCCTTGGTGTGCTCTTTGGCATCTTCAGCCTGCTCATATCCTTCACATTGGTGTCGCTTGCCCTAACCATCATCGTTATCGCTGTGCTCTACGCCCTGTCTCTGCTTAACTATACTCCTGCGCTGGAGGTCGCCGATGTGCAGGAGAATAAGCCAAACGCCAAGAAAGCCTATAAAAAGACTTAGCACCATAGCTAATTGTTGGTGTTCCAGTGGCAGATGCCCCAGCCAAAGCACAGAACGTATCGCAGCCAAAAGTGGAAGAGTTTTCCCTAGACGGAAGGCTGAGCGGAACCCTGGATGATGCGAAGCAGGCCATAGGCAACGTGCCCTTCTATCTTATCAAGAAGTCGCAGGACAGCCTTGACCTGATCAAGGTGGAGAGCAGGAGCATAAACAGGCGACCCTACCTGTTCCACATAATAAGCATAAAAGCAGACCGCATAGATATCACATACTCCCTGGTCCCGGATTCCAGCGTGGGTCTAAGGAGGGCCTATGTGCTAAAGAGCATTGCCGCAATAATATCCATGCTTGACGGCAAATACTCGGTGGACCAGCTCAAGTTCGTACAGTACGTCGACTCCGTGCTTGACTCGCTGCTCTCTGGCCTGTCCCAGAGCTATACCACGCTTTACAACAGGTACGATTCGCTGCTGACAGAGTACAGGGAGATAAAGAGGCTGGAGATAGAGGTGTCTGCTGCAAACAGGAACATGGCAATACAGTCTGCGCAGCTGGCAGAGGAGAACAAGGCGATAAGTGCCCAGCTTAATGCCCTAAAGAAGTACAGCGACGAGGCTCTCATGGCTCTTGTTGAGGACTGGATAACCACCCACAACGGGTCGATAGACATAGTGGAGTTCTCGAAGGCACACGATGTGGTGCCTACTCGGGTAGAGCAGGTGTTAGACAAGATGGTGTCGCTTGGCTACCTGGAGCTGAAGGAATAGGTGTGGGAATGGCGTACTCTGCCATCATAAACAAGAAATACGGTTATGTGAGGATATATGCTGTGAAGAAGAGCCTCAAGGGCAACACCAACGCCGTCTCAAAGTACGTCGAGTCCCTGCTCCAGAAATACGTGCTCAAGGGCAAGAAGCCCAGCGGGTCTAGGGGTGCCAGGCGATGAACGGCATCGACATCGCGCAGCAGGATAAGCCCAGCCCCGTGCATAGCGTAAAGATAATACTTATCGTTGTAGCAGTAATAGCCCTGGTTATGGCGTATATGGTATACTATGTTGACACGCAGCTGTCTGCGATTCCAAAGCCTTCGAGCATGCCTTCAGGCCCAATATCCGGCAGCCTCTCAACTTCATCGTACGGGGTGCTCACTTACAACAGCTCAACGCAGCTGGTGGCATATGTCAACGCATACTACTCGCGCTCAGGCGCTTCAACAGGCTACACCAAGCTTGCACTGTACAAGTCCAATCCAATACTCCCGGTTTACCTTGTTAACGTGCAGGGCTACTGCGTCCAGTGCTTCCTTCCAACAACACTGCTAAACGATCTCAACAGGACCATGGCGCAGGAAGGCGTACTGTTCAATTCCACAACTCTAAATTACATAGACATAAACAAGATATCCGCTGTGCCAAGAGGGGCCATAGTTATCATACCTTCTGGGCTAATGCCGAACATACTTCTGCCAAACGTTACCTACACTGAAGGGTGCCAGAGATACTCCAATACCACAGTGCTGAGCCTTCTGTCGGAAGGCGACACAGTGATATATGTCGGCAGGAACCTCTCAAGGTCCGTCTCGTGCACCCAGCAGATAGTGCAAAACAGCAACGCCACGGTGTCTGCCCTTGGCATACCGATAATCAATTCAACCTACTACAATTCATCCGCTCCTAATCCGCTTTACTTCAAGTCGCCCACATTCTTCGTCTCCCCAGGCCAGAGCTTTGGCACTGCAACTTCGGGATACATACTCAACGGCACGTTCATATCCCTAAGCAATTATCCCCAGGTGGGATGGAACGGCAACGCCACGCAGCTGGCCTATGATCTAGCCACCATCATAGAGTCAAGATACTGGATACCAAAGCTTATGAGCGGATCAAAGACTCTTTATTTCAACTCCACTTCAGGAGGTGGCGAATACACCCTGTTCACGCTCAACTCCACGCTGCCCTACTCTCCGAAAGCATCCTCAGCAATCAACTCGTCTTACGGGCTGCTGACCCTCATGCTGTACAACCAGAACACATCGCAGGAGTTCGAATCAGGGTTCAGGTACGTGATGCATCAGAACGGCGACATAAGCATGCCTTCTGTCGTAGGGCAGTCACAGCAGGTGCAGATAAGCGCGCAGGTGTTCAACTCCACACACAACAATGCTGCCATAGTCTACGTGCCGGTATATTACAGCAACCTTAGCGCGGCCCCGCAGCCTCCTGTAAGGGTGGGCCAGGCAGGCACGTCTGCGCTGTATTCCTATGCATCATTCCAGCTTAGGAGCGGATACTACATAGCCCGGCTGGACGGCCAGCAGGGCAACACCTACTCCTCTGCCCTCTTTCAGGTGGCAAATGCCGCCATAACTCCGTTGCAGATGAACTTCGCAAACAGCACATTCGTATTTACTGCCTCCAGCAACGGGGCTCCTATATCAGGCACCCCGTACACGGCAAGCGTTAACGGGGCATACAACAGGAGCGGCGTAATAGAAGCCGGAGAGCTGACATATTCGCTGCCCAAAGGAGCAGCGCTTGGGCATAGTTCTGGAACATTCTACATAAATGTACTGGGCGACAGGTATGCCATACCCTACAACAACAAGAGCAGCGGGCCCACCATACCTCCAATATACATAGAGTTCGCCATAGCTGCAGTCTTCGTAATAATACTAAACAGGATACTGGTCCCAACCAATGTGGAGCAGTATTTCGTAGACGTGCCGGACATAAAGCCTGCACAGCACGAGACTGCCAAGGAGACCACTGCCACAATACTTGGGGTATTTGACCGCGTCAACACCCTGTACCGGTGGCAGTACATGCCCCTCACCGCAGAGGAGGTGAGGGCAGGCATAAGCAACAACATAAAATACGGCAATACGCGCATATCCATAACCCTGCGCAATACCTATGCAGTGCTTAACATCCTCATGAAGAAGGGCCTTGTGGTCTATGCCGGCGACTACTACGCGCCAAAGTCCTGGACCGAGCAGTCAGGCCATGGCATCGACTACCTTGCAGTCTACAGGAGGCTCAGGGACTATTGCATAGCCAATGCCATGATGTTCGCTGAGATGGGGTCATCTGAGAAGTACGACTTGGTAATAACGAGCAAGGGCTCTCAGAGCTTCATAAAGATATACTCGTCACAGTCCAAGGTGAAGGATGTGGAGGTGGGCTCAAAGTCGCGCACCTTCCTGGTCTTTTTGGACGAGGAGAGCAGGATGGACTTTCTGGACAGGCTGTATGGGTCGTACGGGCGCAATGCCGAGCTGCTAAAGCTTGCCATAGGGTACGGCAACCTAAAGCTCATAGACACATCTGATCTGGACGAACTCAAGCTCTAGATGCCATCCTGCATGAGACTGTGTTCTCCACTGCCTGCCGCCATAATCACTGCCCCTGGTGCAGGATCTGCTGCTCATTCCCCGCTTTCCTCGCTGCCGTCATCACCAGATTCGTCATCTTCCTGGGTCTCTATCTCCTTTTCTTCAGCATCCTGCTCCTGCTCGCTGCTGTTGGCCTGCTGCTCTGCCTCAAGAAGCTTCTTGTACCTCCTGTCTATAAGCGCCTTCAGCTCGGTCTCTATGTCCTGCTGCTTCTTTCCTGTTATCTCGCTCAGGTTTATCGAGAGCTGGTTGACATACCTCATTATCGTGTTGTACTTGCTAGCCTGTATATTCTTGTTGCGCTCGCCGCTCATGTACCTCTGCAGGCCTCTTGCGCAGTCCTGCACTGCAAGTTTTATCTCGTCTATCATCTCCGGCTCCTGGGCTATTGCCTGCTTTCCCACTCCGGAATAGGGGACGTATACGCTGGAGACGTTTACAAGAACGCTTATCGGCTCCTTCTCAAACTCCTTTATCCCGTATCTTTTCCAGTCGACTCCGCTGACAGCTGATGTTATGGCGCACGAGGATCCATCGAACAGCAATGGTACCTTGTTTGCGAATCTTATCACCACCCCGCTGTACCCCTGCGCAACCTGCTTTCCGGCTGCCCCTCCATAGGCTATGCCTGCTTCTACAACGAAGGGAATGCCCCCTCTAAACACTCTGGGCCTCCTCTCAACAACATTCATGAACTGAGGGTTTAGTATATTCTTTATGGTCGCCTTTACCTGCTCCTCTCCTATCGCAGAGAGGGTGTCCAGGTCGGGGGCTATCCATTTCGTCTCCTTGAATGCCTTTACAAGCTTCTCAGCCTCGGCCCACTGCAGCTGGTGCGGATCCTTGTCGAAGTCCACATCCCTTACCATCTCCCTTAGCTCTGCAACCTTGTTCTGGCTCATCCTTGAGAAAGTGTCGGCCAAAAACGACGAGAGCTTCTTGCTGTCCACGCTGTTGTGGGCATACTCCAGCAGGTCATTGGTAGTGACCCCAAGGGGGTGCGGGCTCGAAGGCTTTGGCCTTGCTGGCATCTGCGACACAGACCTTATGAAATTGTACTCCTTGCCTTCAGGATCCACAAGCCTGATCGATGCATGCGGGTTGGAAAGCGCAGTCCTGCGCAGGTACTCATACACGCCATGGTCGCTCATCTCGTATTTAACGTCTCCGAATTCCCCGTATATCTCAAGGCCCATAAAGTCCTTGTCGATGTCTATCATGTTTGTGACAACAGGCCTGTTGGACTTTATGTCTATCGTGAGATCGCATTCGTATGCCGACTTTCCCGTGCCTGACTTTATGTGTATCGGCTTGCCTGTGGTAATCAGAGAGAACATTGTGCATCCTGACCCCCCTATGCCCTGCTGGCCCCTTTGCTGTATGTACCTGTGGAATTTCGTTCCAGATAGCACCGTAGCAAGCACCTTGCCTATTATGTTCTTTGGTATGCCTGGTCCGTTGTCTTTGTTGCGCACCGAATACTTCCCCTCGGATATCTCCTTAACCTCTACGGTTATCTCAGGCAGTATGCCTGCCTCTTCGCATGCATCGAGGCTGTTAGAAGAATATTCGTGCACCACTGTGGTGAGCGACCTAACCTTTCCAGAATAGCCAAGCATCTGGCTGTTCTTCCTGAAGAACTCCGAGATCGAGTGCGACCTAAGCTCCTTGAATATCGTGTCTGCTTCAACTACGTTTGCCATGTTGTTCCTCCTCCTTTATCTTCCTCCTCTCCTTCTCCATCACTGCATATGCGGTCTTGTGCTTGCCGCCTCCTATAAGTATCTTTATGCCTGCATCCGCGATTCTAACCTCCTCTATCCTGCCGATAGTGCTTACTGTGTTTCCATAAACCATCATGTCCACTCCGCTCACCGACTCTATATACTCCTTGGCCCTGCCCTCGGTGCCTATGAGCCTTGCCTTGACTCTGGCAAGCTGATCCGGATTCCTGAACATCTCCTTGAGGTTCACCTGCTGGAAGAAGTAATCCTCGCTTAGCAGCCTGAAGGCCTTGTCCAGCGCAAAGCCCCTGCCAAATGCCTGCACCACATTCTTGGCGTTGTATTCATCATAGGGCTTGCCGTTTATGGTAACCTCATTGTCGTTCACATTTATGCTGCAGCCAAGCCTATCCTCAAGTTTCTCCAGCGTCTTACTGTCCAGCATGGCCGCTCTTTTGTGGGGTATTAGTATGTGTTCCATGATTACTGCCTGATCGCAAACGCTTTGGTGCTTTTAATGAGGGTGCAATAAACTTATTAAGCATATGCAACCCGTAACCTACCCGTAAAAGTGTGTCCTATATCCCGGTATATGGGAAGACTGGCGCCATGCCCAAGCGCTGTTACTGAATGCCATTGCATCCATGACAGCGCTGCCAAGCATCTATTTCAGCCAGCCTCAGCTTCCTGGCACCCGAAGCCACTGCAGCACATCTCCTCTTTATTTCATCTGCTATTCATGTTTGCGGAATTCCCTTAATTTCCAGGCTTTGTGGAAATATTACTATTTCTTCCACAAAATGAACATTATTTCCACAATTATGCTTCGAATTATCTATCAGATAAAAGATAAAGCAGCTATCCGGAATCAAGTTGAATAGTAATATGCAATCCGTATTATAATACTAAAAATGTATTAATACTTAGTTTGACGTAGGAGCATATAAGTTCCTTGCTTATACCCGGGTAACTTTACTTAAAAACTACCTTTATCAGGGGTAAGATTTAAGGATATTGTCATGGACCTTTCAGCAACTCCTTCAATATAAAAATCCAAAAAGGAATAAAGGAATTCTATTCTCTGCAAAATTTAGGCTGTGAACTGCTATGTAATCTGCATCAACAGTTCTCTTTCTGTCTCCGCCAATTTCTATTGAATTGTCTTTAACCTTAAAATCCGGAGTCTTCTCGCCACGCTTTGTCTTGAAGTATCCTTCTACATCCACATTATTGGCAAAGAATTCTTCTCTTAAAGTACCAGTATCTACCTTTTTCGATGACATCTCGGCAAGTGCAGATCTAAATGGTATACTAAGATATATTTTCGGTTCCTTTCGGAATCCTGTACCATAGGGATATATCAACTTAAATAGACCCAGATGTTCAAGATCCGTAACGAGTTTTATGGTTGTGACCTTGCTTATTCCAAGATACCCTGCTAGTTTAGAATAGCTGGCTTCGTACAAACCAGACTCTACTATCTTATAAAGAAGTTTATACACATCATTCTCAACTTTTATGTCTAGTTCCCTAAGATACGTCAGGTCTACATTTATTATCTTCTCTAAAGTATTCGTTATTGATTTTGGATATTCTTCTTTGATGTCTTCATATAAGACACCTCCATATTTGTAATATTCTTCAAGAAATGTATTCCATTTTCCATGCTGCACTACAAGTTTCTGTCTCCTTCCATTATCGTATAATTCATCTAGACTTACGGTACTAATGCCTCCCCCATACCTTATATTCAGATATTCACGAAAAGATGCAGGTTTAAGTTCATGCATTATCACGCGCCTGCTCAGGTCTGCACCTTTCCTAAGTTCTATCGAGGAGGACCCTGTAAAGAATACCTTTGCCTGCCCTTCATCGTACAATGTCTTCAGATCGTAAGTCCATCCTGTGCGAGAATGGATCTCGTCGATAAATAAGCTCTTATAGCCCTTATCAATCGCATAATTTGCTATATCATATATGCTATCCTGAAGAAGATATTTAGCGTCCGCAGGTATGTAAAGTGCGTTCTGCCTATTTTTTGCCAACTGAAGCAGCATTATAGTTTTGCCAACACCCCTTAGCCCATAAATACCTCTATAAAATTTGTCAGAACTCTTGTCAACTGCATTAAAAAGATATCTCTTAACTGAAAAAGGACCCACACTAGCAACGGCCTTCTCACTTGCAAGTACAACCTTAGAAAATACCTCATTATCCATGAATAATATCTAATATGGAAGATATATTAACATTTCGTTTAGTAACCTATACAAAATGTATACATTTTGTTCATTGAAGTATCTATTTAGCACAAAGAGGAGTCACATTATAAAAGCGACATTATTCCAGTTAGCCAAATATTCGATTAAATCCACAAAAACTCCATTATTTCCACAGATTTCCTTTTATTCCACAAATCCTACTTTCCAGAAAGGTTTAAATATCCATTCCTTTATAGTTATGATTCAGTCATGATTCTTCTATGAACCTTTCAGGAATGGTTCATGCAAGTATCATGCACAAATCGTGATGGGTATGGATTCGGCAAGCAAAGACCTTGTGGAAGAGGAAATTATCAGACTCAAACAGGAGGTCAAGGTGCTTGCTGAAAAGGCACAGAAGGTACAGCCGGTGGAGAAACTTCCCGAGGAGACAGTAAACTCCATGCTTATAAGGCTTTTAGAGGAGAGGGAGAGGACCAACAAGGCGCTGTCAGGGCTAATGGACAAGATAATTACCCTTGAGCAGCAGTTCCACGAGGCCTTCGAGATGCCTGCAGCAGCTGAGGTACAGATGCCCCAGCAGCAGAATCTCGTGGAGGTCCCGGTATCGAACCTTGACGGCATGATACTTGACTTTGTGCGCACCAAAGGCATGGCGTGCGCCGATGACATAAAGGGATTCATGAAATACAGGGGCAGGAATGCGGCGTGCAACAGGCTAAGCAAGCTGTGCGCCTCAGGATTCCTCATAAAGTCACAACTGGGCCACAGGGTCTATTACCGTATTGATGCTGGCAAAGCGACTAAAGCGCTAATCATATCACCTCCACAGTGAGAAAGGCGGGCCCGTGACTATTCTTCCCCATGCGGGCCCTCCCTTTCTATTTCTCGAGATTGGCGCTATGGGCAACGGCCAGATGCCTGGAAACAGGCAGCAGTTGCCTAGAATAACCATTTAGGCATACCTGGGGTCAATGCATTGCAGTGCCCATACTAAACACACACGTCGAAACGCAACAGAACACTCCTAGGTCCGGCAGGAAAGTTATTTAAAGATTACTGCCCAATTTTCATTATAGAAACCGGGGTGAAAAAATGGTTGGAGGTGGATAATCTAAGCAAAAGTAACTTTTTAGTATATACATAGTGAGTAGATCTATGTCCTTATCAAAGGTAGGCATATCGTATCTTTTCCTTACCCTGCAATGCCTTGGTCTTAACCAAATTGCCATACTGTATTGTATATGTATTGTCAAATCTTCTGTAGCAAAAATTCCCTATTAAAACCTTTGTTATTATACCTACCTTTGTAAATCTTGCGCCTTCTATACTGGAACTGATCCATTCTATGTACTCCTCAGCACTTTTATCTTTGTATATCGGTTTAATGAAAAGCACACCGTCTGGGTCACTAATATCTGAAACCATCGTATACTCATTAGTTGGTTTATCTGTTTCACGTATTATATCAAAGCGCAGTATATTCCTATTCTTATCAAAAATTCGACTGTTATCTAATTCCATTGTAATAATTGAATTATAAGCTAAAGGTACGTTATTTAGACTTATAGTAACCCTATTCAATTTTTCTTCTTCGAGCAGGTTATAATATATATGCCTGGATGTACCTGCTGCAAAATTATTTTCTTTATCTATGTCCTGAAAGGTTCTATTACCGTTAGAGTTCAGGCTTTTCAGGACACGATATTCTCTTTGCAAAAGTTCGCCCAATCTGGGTCTAGGATTCTCAAGTGTCCTCTTCCACACTTTCTCCCCAAGAACTTTAAAGAAAATATCCCTAATTGGTATAAAACTGTATACGGGCACAATGGATTTTATATACCATGTGGCACTAAAATCTGGAAACACGGTTGCTCTCAAGTTTTCTAATCTTTCCCATTGTACAAATGAACTAGTATCTAACAATAAGTATAGTATGAGATCGTATGCACCACTTACCATAGCTCCAAACTGTATAAGTGGGTGATTCTCTAGCGTTTCCTTTATTTTATTCATGGGTGGTGTACTGTCATGGAATTTAATGAATGCCACAAACCAAAGGAAACCTAATTTATCCGTATTTATCTCAGCCAAGTATCTTATCTGGTACTTCTTCTCAAGCTGTTTTACTTTTCTGTATGCTGCTTGCGGTGTTATGTTAAGCAGTTTTGCAATCGATGTGGCCTTTGCTCTTCCATTCATACTTAAGATTGTGAGTAACTTGAGTTCAGATGGGTCTGTACTCTGCTCTTCGATTTGAGGCTGCTGATAATCTACTTCCCCATTCCCCCATACTATCTTACCTCCTCTATTCTCAATGATATCAATTGCATTCTCAAGAATTTTATTGCCTGATTGCAGTTTTTTCTTTATATAACTTCCATCCTCGCCAATTCTTCCAAGATATTCTGATTTTACCTCCACTTTTTTGAATTGTTTGTTCCATTTTGACGTTGCATGATATATGTAATACCTCCCTTTTATACGTTTCATTGAAATGTAAAAACGATATTCCTTTCTTAGCCTGGAATATGTCTTGGAAACTGCTGCAGGTATGTTCTCCATAAGGTTATTACATTGTTAACTTATATAAATGCTAAGGTTGTAATTAAACTTAATAACCCATATACAATGTTATTATAATTGTATTAAATAGCAACAATACTTCCAATATCCCTGCTTCTGTCAACTTATTCGTGATATGTTTAAATACAACTTAGGCCATAATACTATCTGGGGTTTGGGGATATGGTGGTAAACAACAAACAAGCTTCGTGCTTGTCTTGTCCTATGCTGGCATTACGTCATCCCAATCAGCCGGTGTCTGCTACAGTATTCCCACTCCTCCATCCCGATTATTGGTGAATCAATGGGTATACTGTGGAAATTGTTTGGCATAAGGAAGATGAAACAAGTGCGCATCGATGAGAATAGGCCAGTCAAGCTGGTGCCCGATGGAATTAATTCATGGAGAGTAGTCTGGGCCGATTGAGATTGGAGTAAATACTGGATAATTGGTGTGGGGTATTGGAATGAGAACAATGAGTGCAACCATGATCGAAAGAATTAATGCTGCATCAATGAGTGCACATAGAGATGCAGAGTATGGATCAAGATATCCGAAACAAGTATCAACTACTAACAGGATTTTATACGCTATTCAAAGGAAATCTGCACCAGTTATACTGGCTACAGCTACGTTGGCAGTTGGTGGGCAATTAATTATGCCTACGGACATTCCTACTGCCTCTGCAAGTACTTCGAATATAGCGTTATAGAAAAATATGATGGCAATGCTACAGATCAACCGCATAGTTTATCTAACCGGATGTGCGTTTTATAATGCATTTGACATCTGATTGCATACCTCTAAATGACCTCACGCAGAAACTATTGTATAGTATTGTTGAGTAGACAAATTAATATTATATGATCGTATTTCAATATGCGCAAGTGATAATGTGGGTCTATTAACTAATTTATTGGTAATTGCAGCAATTATAATTATGGCAGTAGTTGCAGTTTGGCTAAACTTATCACATCAATCAATTACCACCACCTCTACTATGGTCAAACTGCATGGACAAGTGAATTCGTATCAGAAAGCTCTTAGTCCAGCAAACTTCAGTGTAAATACTCTGGTAACTCTGCAGCAGCAGGAATTTAATTCAATTAACAGTATAAATGTCACTTTTAACTTATTCGTTAATCCTGAATCTGCCCACATATTAAACTATAAATCCTATCACTATGATTCTGAAATAAAATTACCGTACACTGAGTCGCTAATTCAATTAGCAAGATCGAGCAACGGGAGTTACATGCCAAATAACTACGTGTATGTCAATTATACTTCTGTATTTAAGGAGAACAAAACGTTCTATGGCTGCGGTAACACATTCTGCTTCAATGCAACATCTACATCTGTGGCGGATATCTATGGTTATCTCTCCGTATTGAACTTCTCTGCGTTAGACGGATTTGGCAGGGGGTATGTTGTAAATCTTGATAATGTGCACCAGTCGAACTACAATGGTTATCCTTGCACCTATTTCTCTATAACCCGTACAAATTCGAGCCAGCGCTATCAGACTGAGAACGCATCAATCTGCTTGTCCATCAAATATCACGTTCCAATATATTTCTCTTATACTGCAACATCAAATCATACAAAGTCACTGTTTCTAAATTACACAGTGATACATATAGATGGCAATGCTACACAAAATCAATTAGACCTGCCTGAGCCAATAAACAACTCTGAATTAGATGTGCAGCCTTAGCTGATACGAATCTCTATGGGTAAGTTGCAAATCCAAGATCTTTAGATCTATGCGCACAGCTAATGCCAAGACTCCAAGAGATTGCCATCAGCAGGCATTGGGCGTATGATTAATGGTGTGATAAGATGGGGAAGAAAACAAATAACCACGCGGGTACCGGAAGAAGCTTCGATTACTTTTTTGTGAAGCCATTGCTGGGCGGGGATGCGCATGCATCTGCAAGGAAGCTGGCTCAGATACGCGGTGTGAGGGAGGTATCGCTCACTGAAGGGGAGTACGGTTTTATAGTCAAGACTGATATATCGGACGATGAGGGCAGCAATACTGTTTACGATAGTATACGCAGCGTGGTTGGCGGAAAACTGCGCCGCGCAGTATGTCACTGCAGTTACAGCGGCTCAGTGCGATGATTGTACCTGCGCGGAATGCAGTCTAGCTGCGCTCACCATCATGTTGTAGCGGTGGCGTAGCCTGCAGTTTCTATTATATTGCTGTTCATTGTTACTTTTGCAGTAGGGTTTGTGCCGCTGTAGCTTACTGTGCCTGTTCCTGTCCATGACTGGAAGGACCAGGTTGGTTCTGGAACTGCAGATATGGCTACTGATGTGCCAGGAAGGTAGTCTGACGATGGGCAGTTGCCTGTGGATATAGGGGCAGCCGACTCTGTGCCTCCTCCCGTAGTTGACGAGAGTCCGAGCGAGTAGCATACAAAATCAGCTTCAAGAGTACCTGATGCATTTGCTTCTGCAGTGGTTTGCGAAGCTGTAGCGTTTGAAGCTCTCATGCCTCCTGAGGTTATCCACCCTGCGAAGGCAAGGTCTGAGGAAGACTGCGCCGGCGAAGCCGCTATCTGGTACTGCACGTTCTCTATCCAATCCAATCTCGACCCATCCGAATACCTTGCACCGTTCACCTCTACGGTGCCTCCGGAAGGGAAGGTCAGCACTCTAACTATCTTGAATGGAAACTGGGCAGAAACGTAGGTGGTGCCGGACCCAAAATCACTAAGATCTGTGCACTGCGCTGCTGTGCACTCGCCATACGAAATCTGGAATCTTGGGGCGAGCTGCGCGCCGACGATGGGATTATAATCCGGAAGAGTTGCATTGCACACAACCGTAGCGCCTTGGGGCGCGTTGGCCGGAAGACATGCCCCATAGAAGGCAGTGCCTGAGGTAGTGGGCATCACCTCGAACGAGTTCTGGGGAAAGCGTATCGGCTGCCCCAGGTTATTCGTAAACACCACTGCCGCAGCGGCCTGTGAGCCTTCATTGCCAACGACTAACTGGAAGCAGTTTAGCTGAGCGGAGATTATGCATGAGGACGGCAGAAGCGTACCTCCCCTTGGCGAAAGCAGCGCATACCATGCAACTCCCACAATTGTTATGGCCACAACGGCTACGATAAGAGCCATTGAGAATGTAGAGAGGTACTCCATGGACGATTGGAGTCTCAGGTTGGACTTTATACGCTTCACGTTTCCTAACTGCCCACGGGCCTTAGCCATTCTACCTACACTTACTGCCATCATATCTGCAACGATTGCTTATAAATCCACCTCATTCATAATATCGCTAGTTGATGCATTGGAGTATCATGGCCTCGACATAGAAACAGACGGCAGCGTATACGAACCTGCAGAAGATTCACTTCTTGCAGCCGAAGTTGCCGATCAAGAGATAAAGAATCTGGGCGTAAATCTCTCAATGCTGGACATGGGCTGCGGCAGCGGAATAATCGGGCTGTCTGCTGCCCTGAACAAAAATGTGGCCAAAGTGCTGTTTGCCGATAAGAATCCGGCCGCAATATCATTATGCAAACGCAATCTTCTGATAAACTCCAACCTCATAGATGCAAAATGCAGCGTTGTTAAAAGCGACCTGTTTTCCGAAGTAAACGGGATGTTCGACCTCATTGTATTCAACGCACCATACCTGCCAGATGGCAAGGACGACGACCTTGGGGATGCTTGGTACGGGGGAGACGACGGCATAGGCGTGTCATCCAAGTTCCTGGAACAATCCTACAAGCACCTTGGCGATAATGGATCCATTGTGCTCATAGCTAGCTCTCTATCGAACATCGACGGCCTCTACTGCGCTATAAATGACTGTGACTTGATGGTGGTAAGGGACGCCAAGGTGCACATCAATTTCGAGGACATAATTGCCCTAGTGCTGAAGAAGCAGCTTGTCATTGGCTCATGACTCTGAGCACTTTCTTTACCTTCTCTATGGCATCCACTGCCCTGTCCACTTCCTCCTCTTTGTTATATAAATAGAAACTCATGCGAGATACTGCCGGTTCTCCGATCAGCTTGGTCACAAGAGGCATGGCGCAATGATGCCCAGCTCTTATGGCGACTCCCTCGCTGTTGAATATGGTGGCAACATCATGCGGATGCACATGGTTTATGTTGAATGGTATGGCACCTATCTTCCTGTCGGCATGCTCAAGACCCGGGCCGTAAACCTGAATGCTGCTATCCTCGCCAAGCCTCTTGAGCGCATATTTTATCAGCCTTAAGTCATTCTCAGTTATCCTGCTCATTCCTACGCGGTTCAGGTACTCTATGGCAGCCCCAAACCCTATGCCTCCCTCGACGTTTGGCGTTCCTGCCTCGAACTTCCACGGAAGCTCATTCCACGTCGACTCGTCAAAACTGACACTCCTTATCATGTCCCCGCCTCCTGTCACCGGTTCCATTGCTTCAAGAAGCTCCTCCTTGCCATATAGCACACCTATGCCTGCAGGCCCAAGCATCTTGTGGCTGGACAGCCCGTAGAATTCGCATCCAATGTCCCTGACATCAACTTTCATGTGCGGGGCGGCCTGCGCCCCATCCACCAGAACCGTTGCGCCGGCTTTATGTGCCATTTCTGTCATCTCCTTTGCCGGATTTATCGTACCCAGAACGTTCGATACATGGGTGAATGCAAATAGCTTGGGCCCGCGCCCAAGCTTCTCCTTCAGATCCTCCATGTCAACGAACATGCCGTCTTTTAGGCCCACGTACTCAAGCCTGGCCTTCTTTCTCTTGGCAAGAAGCTGCCATGGAACTATGTTGCTGTGGTGCTCCATTGCTGTTACAAGTATTGTATCCCCTTCCTTTATGTTAGCCTCCCCCCACGACAATGCGACGAGATTTATGGAATCCGTAACGTTCTTGGTGTACACTATGCTGCGGTATGATCCTGCATTCAGGAACTTTGCTGCCAGCTCCTTTGACCTTTCGTACTCTTCTGTGGCTTTTATCGATATGTCGTACATGCCCCGGTGTATGTTGGAATTGTAGGTTCTGTAATAATTCGATATGGCGTCTATTACCTGTATCGGCTTTTGGCTCGTGGCAGCGCTGTCAAGGTAAACAAGCGGCTTGCCGTTAACCTTCGTCGAAAGTATGGGGAAATCCCTCCTTATCTCGTCAACGTCATATGCCGCTTCCATGTCATTCACCAAGCTTGTATCCCTCCTTCTCTATCTGCTCAAGGAGCTGTACCCCGCCTTCCCTTACTATCCTCCCATCCGATATCACGTGCACGAACTGCGGCTTCATATAGCTCAGTATGCGACTGTAATGCGTTATCAGCAGCACTCCTGCCCCTGTCCTCTTCATGAAGTCATTGATGTTCTCCGCAACCACTCTCACAGCATCTATGTCCAGCCCCGAGTCTGGCTCATCGAGCACGGCAAGCTTTGGCTTTAACATTGCCATCTGCAGTATCTCCATCTTCTTCTTCTCACCGCCTGAGAAACCGTAGTTGAGCGACCTGCCTATGAGGTCCTCCCTCATCCTGAGCGTCTGTGCGTTCTGCTTGATCTCGTTCATGAACTCCCTGTATCCTATCTTCTCTTTTCCAAGCGCGCCTCTTGCCGTGTTCAGGAAGTTCACTATGCCAAGTCCTTCTATCTCTACGGGGTTCTGGAACTCCAGGAATATGCCGCGCTTTGCCCTCTCATTTGGCGGCATATCGTTTATGCTCTCCCCATCCACCAAGATGCTGCCGCCTGTTATCTTTGTCTGCGGATGGCCCATTATGGTTTTCGCGAGAGTTGTCTTCCCGCTGCCGTTAGGGCCCATGAGCACATGCAGCTCTCCCTGGCCTATCCTAAGGTTCAGTCCCTTTAGCACGTTCTTCTGCTCTGCATCGACATGCAGATCCTTTATCTCCAGTATCATCTAGATCCCTCTGGTCTTGAAGCCATCCATACGCCTCTTGTAGTTACGTCAGGCATAACTCCAAATGTGCCTCTTTCAAGCTTTTCAAGCATAATAGACATGGCCACCTCGCTGGCAAGCCCATCCTTCATGTTGGACAGGTATCTGGCCATGAACGCCGTTATGAATACTCTTCTTGCTTTCTCTTCTTCAAGACCGCGAGACATGAGGTAGAACAGGGCCTCTTTGTCTATCGGCGCAGTTGCAGCCGAATGCGTGGCCTTCACCTCATTGCTGTAATCTATGGACATATCCGGCAGAGCATCTACATGGGCATCTTTGCTAAGCAGTATGCCCCGCTCAGTTATCCTTGACAGGCAGCCCTTTGCGCCTTTGGGTACCTTTGCATATCCCTTTAGCATGCACTGCGCCTTGCCGTCAAGCACAGTGCCGGACTCAAGCCTTGCCGTGCTCATCGCAGTGGTGTTTGTCATTGATGTGCCAAGATCAAACTTCTGCTCTGCGGACCCGAACGCTATCTCGCTTACGTCTACTTCGCTTCCGATGCCTGATGCATCAATGATGTTCTTGCTCCTGGTGAGCCTGCCCCCTGTGAATACCAGGCTGACCCTCACCTTGGACTTCTCCGCAGCAACTGCCTTGCACAGGGAGGCAACGTCAGTGCCTTCATTCTCGTTGTGCAGCACGTCAAGCTCGACCTCAGCTCCCTGCTTTGCAGATATCTCATTCAGAACAGCCATTGTGCCCTTGCCAGAAGATGCGCAGATCTCCACGATTCCAACTTTCGAGTTCTCTGCCGCGTTTACCACGACCTGCACAGAGAAGTTCCCTTCATTTATAAGAAGCAGGTTGAATTTCACTGGCTTGCCTCCTACTGCGTCTATCATCACAAAATACTTGGAGTTGGCATTCGAGAAGGCCGCGAGCTTGTCTTCGCTGCTCTTGAAGAGCTTGTTGTCCAGCAGAACGGGATCGAGCTGCTGTGGCCTGACTATGCGCACGCTGGGGTTTATGCTCTTCGCACAGCAGTCAGACACTATGGCATCAAACTTTATCATGGTCCTCTGCTCCATGCTGCTAGCCATGGCCTCTACTGCTGCCGCATGCTTTTGAGCATCTGCATGGTCTCCATCTACCGTAATCGGTATGTCTATGTAATACTTCTTGTATAAGTCGTTTGGCTCAGTAGGAAGCGAGCTATAGCTACGCATAGCCTCTTCTACGAACTGTTTGTAGGAAACCATATCTATCGGCACCGCTTTTGTCAGCCTACTCCCTTGCTTGTGTCCAGCTTTATGAGCCTCTTGAGCTCAAGAGAATATTCAACAGGAAGAACCTTGGTGAGGTCATCTATAAAACCAAGGACTATCATGGCTATCGCATCGTCCTCTGATATGCCTCTTGACATGAGGTAGAATATCTCCTCATCGCTTATCTTCCCCACCTTGGCCTCATGGCTTATCATCGCGTCATTCCTGTTTATCTGGTTGTATGGATAAGTGTTGGTCTTGGCATCCTCGTCGAGCAAAAGGGCATCGCACGACACGTGGGCCTTTACGTTCTCCGCGTTCTTTGCGACATGCAGGGTGCCTCTAAAAGTCGTTACCCCGCTTCCCTTGGATACGCTCTTTGATATTATCTTCGAGGTGGTGTTCTTTGCAAGATGGTATATCTTCCCTCCGGAATCCTGTACCTGCCCGTCTCCGGCTATCGCTATTGAAAGCACCTCGCCGCTTGCCCCCTCCCCCTGCAGATATATGGAAGGGTATTTCATGTTTACGGAGCTGCCTATATTCGCATCTATCCACTCAACTCGCGCGCCCTTCGCAGCATGCGCTCTCTGCGTCACAAGGTTATAGACGTTCTTTGACCAGTTCTGTATGGTTACATACCTTATGTGGGCGCCTTCATGGGCAACAAGCTCCACTACTGCAGAGTGAAGCGCATTGCTTGCATATACCGGGGCTGTGCAATTGTGTACTGCAACTCCTTGTGCAACGTAACTTTCATCTCCCTCTACACTGAAATTATATACCTGGACGTTGCTTACATCTTCGCTTTCTATTTCTTTTATTGGCACAAATGCATAATCGCCGATTATCCTGGGATATGGCGCCAATTGCTTTTCACCAAGCATGTTGAGAAGCTGCAGATACTGCTGGTGCGACCCTCCTACCTTTATAACAGTCCTAAATTCCACGAGCTCAGCGAACGTTTGCAGATACCCGCCCCCTACATATACTGTAAACATGCTATGCCTCTTGCCAATCCTGTTGGCCACATTTATCGAGCCGAAGATATCCAGCCTAAGCAGCATATCCCTAAGCTGTCTGGCTAAAACTTCCGAAATTGTATTCATCCTGAACATTCTCTTACTGCCCCAGCTATACTGGGCATACATAAAACTCCCGTCACCTCTCCAGAAACCTTTGATCAGTTCTCTTTGCTTCTCCCTGGTTTCTTTCATTACCCACTTGGGAATATGTTTGTTCAATGCGCCCTTTCCAAACTGCTCTGTGAAAAACTTAGCTACCGTGGTCGAACATAGCACAATCTGCTGCATGCCGTTCTTATACTCCTTGTTTACTAGGGGCTTCTTTCCAAAATATTTCTCTATTAATTTAGCAGTGTCCTGTATGTATTCAATCTCATGCTTGTTAAACGTAAAATTGACATAATGCCCGCCCGATATGCTCCCTTCCGACAAATAATAGCCTACCAATCTGAAGAAGCCAGGATCCGTATCTATGTGCAGTTTTATTGTAAGGCTATCCCATCTTCTTTTCATAGATATGTCAAAGCTCCTGTTTTCTTTTGGATCCGATGCCCTGTTTATCGGCATTGCAAGATAATCGCGGGGTCCTATGTCTTTCGCAGGCACCCACTGGGTCTTCCAGTCAGAACTGGCGTACTCCAATCTTGTTCGCTTTGCTACAACAAAAGGGTGCTCCTCCGTGACCTTTATCTCCGCGGATGTGTCTCCGTAATACTTTATTTTATACAGCTTCCCAGAATACGGCCGTTTCTGAACATGATATACTTTCATATGTCTGCCAGAATGCGTCAGAACTTTGTCGTTTACGTTTATATCCTCTATTTTCTTTTCTCCATTCTCTGTAGTTATCCTTGCACCAGCCGTAAAACATCCCTCCAAGTACGTAACATCCGCGCCCTCATCGGCTATTATCAGGGTTCTCTCGAACTGGCCCGAGTTCTTTGCATTTATCCTGAAATACGCATTAAGGGGCATTGGAACCTTCACTCCCTTGGGCACATATATGAATGACCCGCCAGACCATGTTGCCGTGTTCAGCGCTGCGAACTTGTTGTCTGTCGGTGGTATAACCTTGCCCCAGTACTTCTGCATGAGCTCGGGGTACTTCTTCACTGCAGTGTCGGTGTCGGTAAATATTATGCCAAGTTTTTCCAGTTCCTCGTTTATGTGCGAATATACCACGGAGCTGTCGAACTGGGCTTCCGCACCGGAAAAGAATTTGCGCTCGGCTTCAGGGACCCCGAGCTTGTCGAATGTCTGCTTGATGTCCGCAGGCACGTCCTCCCACCTGTTCGACTCCTTTGCCTTTGGATTCTTGTAATAATAGTAGTCCTCGAAATGTATGTTGCCAAGATCTGCTCCCCATGTGGGCATAGGCTTGCTGAGGAACACGTTTAGCGCAGTTAGCCTTTTCTGCAGCATCCACTGCGGCTCCCCTTTTATGGCAGATATCCTCCTTACAACATCCTCGGAGAGGCCCTTTGGGAATTCTTCGTAAATCACGTCCTGGTAAAAGCCGTACTTCTCGCCGTATTCACTCCTCTCCACTACCTCTTCAAGACCTTCATTAACCATAGGGCAATCACGCTTGGCCTGCGTCTTTGATGTACGAGAACTTGCAGTCGAACTTGTTGGTGGTTCCGCAGATAGAGCATATGCAGTGCTTAAGCTCGGCTTTGTCTCCCTTGGCTATGGCATCGATGTGGGTATCCACGTGCTGCGCGCCTATCTCCTCGCATACTGCGGCTACAGCTGGGGAGCACTTGCCGTTGAGATACTTGCTTACTGCAGCCTGGGCCACTCCAAGCACGCCTGCTATGCTGCTCTCTGTCATGTTGTACCTGCTCTTTAGCTGCTTAGCTATAACGATCCTGGCTGCAGGGACAACTTCGTTCGCTGCTCTCTCGTATCCGTTCGTCATCAAATCGCTTTATAACTGAGTTATAACCATATCGTACCAAATATATTTATAAGTATCCTACCAAGCTCCAAGAAGTCAGGTCTGTGTTTGAAACCCGTGCTACAAGGCAGCCTACTGCTCTGCCAGCATACCTGCGCTGTGCACAAAAGGCCAAAAAGCCCTAGCGCATTGCGCCAGTCCAACTGCACTGATTAGGGCATGCCTCCAGCTGCCCCAAAACAGCAGATACGCTGCGCCTTTCTTGGCAATCCTGCCGCTCCTGCAGCTTCTTGTCAGTTGCGCAAATGCTGCAATGTGTCTCTCCCAATTGCCATAAGAGCCTAACGAAAACCTAATCACCGCCATAGCACTTAAATACGTAGGCGTAGGCATTATCAATAGTGGACCACATGAGCGGAATATTCGAGACAAAGAACAAGATACTCAAATCCCTCTCAAGCAAGCCCAAGACAGGCAGGCAGCTCGCCCAGGAGCTGGGTCTGTCACAGGCAACTCTCACGCAGCATCTGCACGAACTTGAGCAAAAGGGCCTGGTGCACGAGGCCGATGGAAGCTATTCAAAAAGATGGAAATACTATGAGGTGAATGCATTGGCATACGAACGATTCACGGGAAATGGGGCGATGGTAAGGGGCGCTGTTGCGGCATTCGCAGCTGCGCTGGTAGTCCTAGCAATAGCGTTATTCGCTGTAGGCACAAATGCGCCTGCGCATAAGGCATTGCCAAATATCTCAACTAATGCCACTACTGTCTCAGGAGAAACATCTGCGCCAGCAGCCGTAAATGCGCTGATAACTCCCGGAGGGCTGCAGGCTGCTACCGCATGCCCTGCAATATTCGCAGCTGAGAGCAACATAACTCTGGGCAGAATAGCCGGATTCCAGCAGTACACCGTATCCAATTATACCGACCTTGTGATAGCTCCGGGAAGCACAGGCGCCATAAACTACACAGTCACCCTGGCACCGCTTACTGGGAACGAGAACAAGAATATGACTCTGCACGTATACAACCGCATCTTCATGTATCACAACCAGAGCAACAGCACGATGCCAAACGATACCACTCCCGGCATAACTATAGCACAAATGCCTGCAAACTACACTGTGCCATATCCATCAAGCGCCTCAAGCTACAACTTCAGCCTGAAGTTCAATGTAAGCAGCAGCGCCACGCAGGGTACATACTGGGCGGTAATAGCGCTATGCGAAGGCTACTCAAAACCCATGCTCATCACCGTGGGCAATAGGCCGTACAACGGCACAGTGCATGTAGGGCCAATGGTGTACGCGTAATCCAGTATGAGAAAGGCCGGAGCAGGCTTTCAACCCCCTCTGTTATTTTGGTGTATCCCTGCTTGGGCCATTTTCTTTATCCTCTTTTCCATACTGGGATGCGTGTCATATACAAAATGGAGTATTTTACTATGCGCCTTACCCAAAATTGCCTTCGTTGCGCCACCCCAGGCTGTAGGGTGCCTTGCCATTTCCATCGTTTTTGTGCACGACTCAAGTAATCTTTCCTTCAAATCCCTGTCAGTTCTAAGAACCTTCTCCAAGGCCGGAACTACGTTTCGATAGAACTGCGCAATGCTTATCAATCCCATTATTACATTTTCAGCGCCTACTACTTTCACCGCCTCTGCATCTGCTCTAAGCTCTTTTCTCCTGCTAGATACCGCATACCCTATCAAATGCGCCTTGTCAATTGTCACCCTTGCAGCTATGGCAAAAGCAAGCACAGCAGCTTCATGCAATGCAATCTCCTGTTTGCCAAGATGCAGCGCGTTTAAAGTACCATAACCTAATATTGCCCCTGTAGCTATCTTCCTTGCTGCCATATACCCCTTTGTGGTCCTGTATTTATTCTTGCTATCTCCATGCTTCTTATGGCTAAGTTCATGGGCTATTATGCTTTCCAAATATTCTGCCCTTATGCCCGCACGAAGCAGCGTTCTGCCAAAAGTCATAACATGGGCCTCCCCTTTTCCACTGTCTGTAATATAATAGGTCCCAGCGTTTGGGCCTTCCTCTATAGTAATACGGTCAGGTGGCGATAGATCCATTCTTCTAGCTACATCTGCTGCCATGGAGGCAAGCTTCTCCTTGTGCCATCTATCTTCGAGCCTAAGCGCCTCTCTCTCACTACTAAGCACCGATTCCAGTTTAACTCGCATATCACTTGGCAATCTTGTCCTCATATCTCCACACTTATCGCTTAATGCTTTTTTCATATTTATGCATTACCTGCCAGAGGCGTTGTCCAATAATTCCTCACTTCCACTAATCCCAAAGGGGTAAAAACCCCTCTGGGCATATTCGTTTTTGGCGACGAATATGGTAGAGAGCAGGGATTGGAACGCATATAATACCAAGTTAGTGAATCGTGGAAGGCCTTCCACGTATCTTTCTGAGGCGTTGAAGAAGCATGACAAGGACTTAATAGAGATTAACAGGGGCAAAGTTGGAAGCCCATATCGGTATAGTTTTATGTTGATATTCGGTGCATTTGCAATAAAGTGTGTAGATAAAAAGGGTTATAGAGAGGCTACGGGGACTGTATTCGACTATCTTTTATTTTATGGTGTAACCTATTGCCCCAATTTTAGAACCGTGCAGTGGAGAATACAACAATTGGAGAAGGAAGGCATAAAGTTGATGGTATACCAATCAATTGAGAGAGAAGAGCAAGATATAGACGTAATAGTAGACTCGACAGGAATGAAATCCAGGAAAGATGGTGAATACAGAAGTGATATGTATGGAAAAATCAAGGAATGGAAGCAACTTCATATTGCAATCAGCAGAAAAACGCACAAGATACTATGCATGAAGATAACAAAAGCGCATTCCGGAGACGCAAACCAGTTTGTATCAATGATGAAGCCGATTGTCGATAGAAAAAGGGTTAGTAGTTCCATAGCAGATGGTGCTTACGATTCAAATGAAAACTTTGAATTTTGTGGCGTGAATGGCATCAACCCCATTATACCTGTACATATAAGTGCTGTTGGAAGAGTTGGCAATATATTTAGGAAACGCGCCATAGAAGAACAATTTGGTTTTGATCGGCGGCCGCATGCGCATAGAAAGTACTGGTTCCCCGGCAAAGAGAAACGCAGACAGAATCAGGATAAATGGCGGGATGAAACAAATTTCCACCAAAGATCCCTAGTCGAGACTGTCAACTCTGTATTCAAGGGGGTATTTGACGAATCAGTGTTCTCAAAGACATCTAAAATGATAGAAAAGGAACTACTTCTGAAAGCAGTTATTTACAATGCCTTCATCGCCTAACAGTGCGTTATCATCTACTGCAAAGTAGGTCTTTTTAATGATATTTATTGGACAACGCCCTGCCAGAAACCAACACTGGTTCACATATTTACAGCTATCTGCAGTTCCATGGCCATGGGCGTGCGCAATGTGCGCGTATGCCGCGCACAGGTGCAAGATATGGCTACCTGCGAGTATACAAGCACCCTGGTTCCAGCCTACCCTATTCGACAAGATATATGCATGTTTGCATATGCGGCAAGCTCGGCTGCCTATGCCTCAATTTATAAGCCTTATGCAATAAAACGTATCTGTGGGACAGAGAAACATTGATAACGGCACTGCTACAAAAAAAGCACGCAAGAGCAGGCATCTTGGGCTAATCCTATCAGCCATAATAGTACTTGCGCTAGCATATCTTGTCTATGCCTACGGGTCGTTGCCATATTCGGTGATAACTGCCAAGCAGCTGAATGCAAGCACCCTGAAATCGATAATGCTATCAAAGGTCAATTCTGCAAAGACGCTCAACCTAAGCTACAACGGCAGCGTCAGCGTAAACAGTACTGATCCTTCTGTGGGACTTTATTACAACAAGAGCAATGGCAATACCTACCTGGGACTTATGATAACCCAGAACAACGGGCATTACGGCCAAGTTCTGGCAAGCCTCACAAACATAACCAAGCCTGGTACAGTATGCACGCAGTACCGCAACCAGTACGGCCTGAATGACAGCTGTATGTTCGAGAAGCCCTATGTCCCCATGCTTCATCTTGCAGACGAAATAGCCAACTTCAGCACGCTTGGCAATGTATCGCTAAGCTCATACAGCCTGCAAATATACCGCGGGCAACCCTGCTATAGCCTGAGCGGCACCGCAACCATGATGGCAAACGGCACACTTGCAGGGGAATCAGGATTCATTCCTGCCAAAGTTAATTTCAACACATGCTTGTCTGCACAGTATAACATACCTCTTGAACTAAGCGGCTATGCAGCATTATCAAATGGCGCAGTTGTGCTGTTCTCATTCAACGAAGACAATTTCTCGTACGGTGGAAATGCATTTGCGCCATAGCGCCCTTCAGGCTAGGCGTAAAAGACAAGCAAGACTGCTAGGAAGTAGAGCAGTTGCAACTGCCTATATTGTGGCAATCTTGAAAAGCAGAATATCCACTGCTGCCTCAATTCCTCAGACTTGACTGCGAAGGCCGCAGAGCTGGGCCTGAATCTCTGACGTGCCTGCATTCCTCGCAAAGAAGCACATGGGAGCACAGCTCAGCCCACCTCATGCAGAAACGACGCGAACAACAGTTGAACGAGATGGCAGGAAGGGATAGAAAAGAGAGTACATACGCCTTAGGTTACGGTATGCACTCCACAGAGGACTGTGGGATCTGACTGTTTCTGACTGGAGCGGTGGAAACCGCCAACGTCCACGGCTCGCAGCCTTTCGATGAGTTGTTTCCTGATGTGGCGGGTAACTTTTCCATACTGTACGGGGAGAAGTTCCTCTGTGACAGAGCCTTTGACTCTGCAGATATACGGGAAAGGATACGCGAAGTGAACGAGATGAAGGCAGTAATTGCAACAAATGGGAGAGGCCACAGGAAGTCCGAAACACCGAAAGACCATGAATATGGGAAGAGGTAGTCCATCGAGAGGATTTTCTCCAGACTTAAGGGTATGTTCGGTCTTGCAAACAGCCGGTTCATGGGCATGAAAAAGGTGTCAATCCATATCTATTCGTGCCTGATCGCGTACCTCATGACTTATCTGATGTGAGGGCCATGGAGATTTACGATGGTGGTCTTATGTAAATGTCAAGTCCTACTTACTCCACAGCCGGAAGCTATATATACCTTATTCTAAGTTTATATGTGGGAAATGATGTATGGGGTATAAATGGAACGAATAATATATTTACTACTGCTATTTGTTACCTTAATAAGTATGCCACTGGTAAATGCATCAATTTCGATAGGTTCTCCAGCCAATTCGTTTGTAGATGCCGGACAGTACCAGTCAATTACTGCATCGGGTCTGACAGGAACCGTAGGAACCAACACATTTACTTTTTATATAGTGAATTCAATAGCTCCGTATACAATAGCCAACGTCATAGTATATTCCGGAGTTACCGGTGTTGCTCAAACCGCAACGTGGTTCGTAGGTGCAAACGAGCCTTCCAATAGTCCAATGGAGGTAAATGTAGTAGTCACGGGCTCAACTTCTGGCACATCCAATACTTTATATTCAACAACATACAACTCCTACACCACGCCCCAGGTAGTTTCATTTCAGGCAACCAATGTCACCGACTTTCCACAGAAGCAGCAAGCCTTCAATATTCTGATAAGTGGCGGCAGCGGTCCATTTACTGCAAACCTTGAGCTGTTCGGAACTACAGTAAATACTATAAATAATGTACTTGCAGGAACCACCGCTAATATGGTGGACTCGTCAGGTTCAAGTTACGGCAATCTAGACTACCAGGTCAATGTAATCGATACTGGCACATCTGTTCCTTTCAGCTTCAACAGTGTGCAAATATCTGTAGAAGTGGATGACCCGTCTTTCACAACATCCAGTGCTTCTAATACTGTCATGGATATAGGGCAAAGCACGGTTCTGAGTGCAGCACTATTAAATCCCATGCAGGGTACTGGAGTGGCAAATTTCATATACACCAATAACGGCGTTGTTGCAGACTCTGTTACTGGGCTAAGCTCAGGTTCGGACTGGACTGCAAGATACGCGTTCAAGCCAACTGCAGCAAACACGTATTCATTCAATGCAATAGCTACCGATCTAGGCACTACAAAGCCGTATTCCTTCAGCACCTTTCCGGGGCTTTCAAACACCGTAGTAACTGTGGCTGCAATGCCGGAGCTATCACTCATACCGGACAGCTCATCTCTGACTGCTGGCCAGTCTGAGACATTCACTGTCAGTGTGCTAAATGGGGTAGGTCCGTTCACAATAGAGTTGTACAATGCAACTGGAGGAATGCAGCAGGGAAGCAACGTGATAATCCAATCTTCAGGCGGCAGCAATACGGTCTCACTTACTGCAGGCGCAGCAGGGACGTTCGTATTCAATGCGATTGCAACAGATCAGGGCACAACCACCCCATTTGTATTTAATTCTGTTGCAAAGTCCATATCTGTGCAGGCACCTCAAAGTAGTGGATGCCACGGCATATGCGGATCCGCAGGGTCTGGGGTCTTCAGTAGTACATCCCTGCAGTCTACCTCTACAATCAGCACCACATCGCTGTCCACCACTACAATGCCCGCAAGTTCATCGTCTACAGCTGCCACAACCATATCGATAACTTCTACTGTGCCGCAAACTACTGCAGCTACGACTCAAGTCACAAGCGCACAAACAGGGGCGCATAATACTACTGTTACAACCGCGCCTCAATCCAACCCCACTGGAAATTCCCCAAACGCGCTACAACAGATATGGGATGCCATTGTAAACTTCTTTTCACATCTGTAAATTCAGCGAAATCCGTCCCATTCAGGATTCAGACGGCATAGCCAAATCCCAATTAATAGGCTGCATCTATGCCTTACAATGCGTCTCAAAAAGAAACGAAAGTATAACGGGGAGTCCGTGATTTGAACACGGGTCTTGAACTCCCAAAGCTCAAAGCCTACCAAGCTAGCCTAACTCCCCTAGCAAGATTATTGGTGGATCAGTATAATAATTGTTGGTATGCCAAAACGTTCAGTAGGCAAGCATGTGCCATCCTGAATAGAACGCGCCAACCTGATTTGCTGATCCTTCCGTTTTCTGCTCAGCATGGTCTCTGACGAGCCTTGCAAGGATAGCCTCGTTAGTACTGCCCATCCTTCTAATCATATCTTCAACTTCCGGCCCGTCCACCTTTCGCCCAGAATTTCTTAAAGCATCATGCAATAATGCTCTGTCTACCCTATTCGACGCTCGCACTGCCATGTTATCCGCATTATGGTTAAAGCCCAATGTCTATAATAAGTTTTATGAATAATATTCAAAAAATAACCGAAAACTATATATATTTTTGAAAACTATTCAAATCATGAAGGATATAAGGCTAAGTGTCATAGAGCTGCTCAAGGAAGGCAACTGCACTCCAAGGATATCGAAGCTTGCTGCCAAGCTCCATTCCCATGCAACTACGGTTCACTACAACATAAAGCAGCTTGAGAAGGACGGTACAGTGGTCGCATACAAGGCGGTATTTGACTACAAGAAGATAGGCGAAGGATTCTGCAGCTATGTTCTGATAAATCTGACTAGCGATGAATATGGAGATCCTGAGAGGATAGCAAGAGAGCTGGCAAAGCATCCTAGCGTAGAGAGCGTAGACATAATAACCGGGGAATGGGAGATGCTGGTCAAGGTCAGATCGCAAAGCATAGAGCAGTACTACGAACTGGCCAGGACTCTGCTTTCCATCAAGGGCATAGGCCGAACCCACACTCTCAACTCCCTAAAACAGCTAAAGACCGAGTTCGTTCCAATAAAGTGAGTAGTATTCTGGATAGGTGGCCATATGCGGCCCAAAGCACCTCCTGCGCATTATAGGTTCATAGCGGGAAAACCCACGATTTCCAATCGTGGGATGAAAGCGAATGCGTATAAATCTTAATGAAGTAGTAAATATGGTCATCGTGAAAACAACATACAAATTCAGGGCGTATCCTTCAAAAGAACAAAAGGCTATTCTTAATCTGCAGATGTATCTGTGCAAGGAACTCTACAACCATCTCCTTGAGAAGGCAA
>JAJZJQ010000008.1 GCA_021851065.1 Microcaldota archaeon | reverse complement strand
CATATGCGAGTATTGCACCTATGGCGGATAGTGCGATGAGAAGTGCCGCGTCAGTAGTTCTTATTGTTAACGTGTAACGCCCGGACTGGACTGAGCTGCCAAGGATGCCTGGGAAGTAGAAGAACAAGGCAGACGCTGCAATCGTGGCTATGGCAAGAACGGCGGCGGGATAGAGCATTGAATTAGGCTGCGAGCTATATCCTGCCTGCAGCGGCTTGCGCTTTGTGCTTCTTGACAGATATGAGAGCCATCTGAAGATGTAGAAGCTGGTGAGAAGCCCCACCGCAGATAGGACAGCGTATAGGACAAGGTTGGATGATAGCGAAGTCATTATGGCGCCATTGGCGAAGAAGCCGGAAAAGGGTATAAAGCCAGCCAGCGAGAGGGCCCCGAAGAGAGCCGACACAAACGCCATGCGCGAAGTGCGCATGCCTGCTTCCTTGTCGAGCTGCTCGCTGTCGCTAGATTTCATGGCAACGCCGGAGATGAAGAATAGCAGGGCTTTGTAGAAACTCTGTATTAGGAAGAAGTAGATGCCTGCCACAACTGCCCCGGCGCTTATTGCTATGAGCATGAGCGAGAGCTCCTGGACGGTCGAATAGGCTATCACCTTCTTTACGTGCATCTCCCTTGCTGCAGCAAGTGACGCCACCACAACAGTCACTACCCCGAAAACCATTATTATGAGGCTTACGGATGGAGCCGAGAACACAGGATAAAGGAGTATCACCATAAGCACTCCTGCCTTCACCATGGTGCTAGAGTGCAGGTATGCAGATACGGGCGTTGGGCCTTCCATCGCTCCTATAAGCCATTCGTGAAACGGGAACTGGGCAGATTTTGTGAATACGGCTATGAGAAGCAGCAGCGTAGCCACATAAAGCCTTGGGCCTGCTACGGATGCGAGAAGAGGTATGATTTGGCTGAACTGCAGCGTGCCAAATATGCTCCACAAGAGCGCTATCGCGGCCAGGAACGCAACGTCGCCGATCAGGACAATGGTTATTGCCTTTCTTGCAGCCCTGTTTGCAGGTTCCCTTGCATTCCAGAACCCTATGAGCAGATAGCTGGTCATGCTCATCATCTCCCAGGCGATGAACATCAGTATGAAGTTGCCGCTCACAACAAATGCAGCCATTGAGGCCTCGAACACGAGCATCTCTATGTAGTACCTCCTCTGTTCGCTGAGCCTGTCCATGAATGCCGCAGAGTAGACGAAGACGAGCAGCCCTATGCCAAGGACCACTGCAAGGAGGATATAGCTAAGCGGAGTCACCGACACGGAGACCCCTATCTCAAGGTTGCCTGTGCCAAACCACGTAGCTGACCACTGCCCCTGGCTCACTGCAAGCATTAGCGCCAAGGAGACTGCACTTGCAGCTATGGCCAGGTACTTGGATTTTGCTGCCTTTTGGCCCCTTAGCAGAGCTATCGCTACTGCGGCGATGATTAGGGGCAGCAACACTATAAGGGCTATCATGCATTCACCACTTCAGCCTCGACAGCTTGGACACGTCGAAGTCTATGCCGTTGTGCTTCATGTATATGTAGAACGATATCAGCGTTATTATCTCTGCGGCTGCTACGGAGAATATGGCAAACAGCATGAGCGCCGCGTCAGGGCTAGCGGCATCCCTCCATGAAAAGAACCCGATCAGCAGCACCGTGCTGGCTGCGAACATAAGCTCGATCCCGAGCATTATGACCACAAAATGCCTGTCGGCAGCTATCCCCGCAATGCCTATTGCAAAGAGCGCAGCGCCAAGAGCCATGATATATTCGATTGGTATCATCAAACCAGTAACCTCGAGAATTTCTTTATTACAAAAACGCCGGATATGACTGTTCCGAAAAGCAGTGCAGCGATGATATAGAAGACCGCATACTGCGACTGGAAAGCAGATGATGCTGAAGAGAGGAACGATGCACCATGGTCTTCCCCTACTGCACCCGTAGGTGCACTGCCCATAAGCATGAGGAGAGTTATCAGTATGAGAACCATTGCTGCGGCAAAATATGGCAGCCTGATTAGCATCGCCTTGCGCTCCTCTGACGCAACTGCAACTACAAGATATGTCGATAGACCACCTACGAACACAAGCATCTGCAGCAGCGCCACAAGTGTCTGGCCCAGGATGAGGAACACTACGGCACTTCCTGTGAACACGCTGGCAAGGGCCGCCACGGCATGCATGATTTTTTTAGCCAGGAATACGTATAGCGCGGTTGCAACCGTAACCGCAGATATGGCTATGAATGCATACACGTCTAGTTGCATGTTATTCGAGCTCCTCGGGCCTTGTAAGCAGCTCCCTCTTGTCATAGGCCTCATAATCGTAATTCTTGGTGAGAGTTAGGCACTTTGGAGGACACACCTCCTCGCATAGGGCGCAGAATAGGCAGCGCTCGTGCCCCACCTGCGGCATGACCTTGTCGCCCCTGTCAGTCAGCACCTTCACCATGGTTATGGTCTTGTTTGGGCAGATTATGGCGCATGCCGAGCAGCTTATGCATGTCGCCATGTCCAGCCTGAGCCTGCCCCGGTAACTGTCGGGCAGCGACTCCCTGTGCTCGGGAAACTCGACGGTGTACCTCTTCTCGAGTACTGCGTTCTTCAGTGTCTTGCCTATGGGCCCAATCATCCAATCACTTCACAAATATGATGTATGTCATTACAAGATTTATTAATGAGAGCGGTACGAGCCATAGCCACCCGAACCTGAGCACCCTGTCAACGCGCATCCTGAACGCAGTTGCCCTTATCAGTATTACAAGAACAGACACTGCAATGGCCTTTGCCACAAGCCACACGAGCGGCGGCAGGTACGAAGGCCCTAGCCAGCCACCAAGAAAGAGTATGGAGACTATGATGCTGCCAAGGAACATCCTTGCATAATCAAGGTATAGCGCCAGTGCATAGTATGGCGCGCTAACATCAGTAAGCCAGCCGGCTATTAACTCAGAGTCTGCCTCCCTCAGATCAAACGGAGGGCGCTCGAACTCAGCAAGCAGAGCTATGAAGAACACAACAAAGCCTATCGGCATTAGCAGCAGATAGTAGTAGCCAGACTGCGCAGACACTATGGCCTGCAGGCTATATCCGCCCCCTATAAGCGCCACTGCCGCTACGGAGATAAGCATTGGCAGCTCGTAGCCGAGCAGGACAAGAACCGATCTCTGCGCGCTTATTGCTGCGAATTTGTTGCCGCTGGAAAACCCCGCAGTGAACAGAAGCAGCGGGGTGAATGCGATTATTACGAATACGATCAGCATCCCAAGGCCAAGGTTCGTGGCCTGGAGGTTTGGCGAATATGGTATTATCAGGATTATGAAGATTGAAAGTGCAAGAAGTGCAGGCAGCGAGATTGCGAACAGCACCCGGTCTGCCTTCTCAGGCACAATGTCCTGCTTTGAGAGAAGCTTTATCAGGTCTGCCATGTTCTGCAAAAGGCCCCACATCCCCACATAGGTTGGGCCGTGCCTGTACTGCGCCCTTGCTATGAGCTTCCTCTCAAGCCATCCGATTAGGTAGCCGAATACAGAAAATAGTATGAATACTATTATGATATACAGGACTATGCCTATTATGTTGTAGAGCAGGCTTGGAGAGCTGAGCCAGAACTGTATGTTCACTATGTTGTTTATGAGATCCTGTGCAAGCATGCTATCTATCCACGCAACCTAGCACAACGTCAAGTGTGCCGAATATCGAGAAGAGGTCTGCGAACCTCGCGCCTTTGGCGATGTGGCTTATCGCAGCCAGATTTACCATGCTTGGCGACCTTATTGACAGCCTGTAGGGCTTCTGCGGATCGGCGACAAGATACATCATGCATTCGCCCCTTGGCACCTCCCTGCTAACGACCGATACTTTGTTTACTGCATTGGGGCTGCGCAGTTTCACAGGCATGCCAGTTGCAGCGCCGTCTGGCATTGCCTTGATTGCTGCCTTCACGAGCCTTGCGCTTTCCCTCATCTCCATCATCCTGACCTTGTAACGCGAGAAGTTGTCCCCCTGGAGCATGACCTTGGGATTGAAGTAGAGTTTGCTGTACGCGTAGTACGGCGAATTCTTCCTGACATCATAGTTGATCCCGGAAGCCCTGAGCACAGGCCCAGTTACCCCAAGGGCCTTTGCGTCCTCTGAGCTAAGCACTCCGACACCCTTCATCCTCTCCATGAATACAGTGTTCTTCTCTATGTAGGACTCATACTCGCCTATGCGCTTCTCGATGTAGTTCATAGTGGTTATTGCATGCTCCTCGAAATCTGCAGGCAGCTCGCTGTGCAGGCCGCCCAGGCGCATGTTGACATAAAACATCCTCGAGCCTGTGGCCTCCTGGAGAAGGTCCAGTATGATGTCCCTATCCTTGAACGCCCACATAAAACCCGTAAACATCTGCCCCAAATCGTTGCACAGGGTGCCTATGCTTACAAGGTGGCTGGCCAGTCTCTGCAGCTCAAGCAGGATGGTGCGCACATATTTTGCCTTCTCGCTTGGCTGTATGTCCATGGCTGCCTCAACTGCAGCCACATAAGCATCATTGTACGCCATTGGGGCGAAGTAGTCCAGCTTCTCCATGTATGGCGGAGCCTGCATGTACATTCTCGTCTCAGTGAGCTTCTCTACGCCACGGTGCAGGAACCCTACGTGCGGCTCTACGTTTACTATGGTGTCGCCATCAACATCCACGACAAGTCTTGCGACCCCGTGTGTGCTTGGGTGTATAGGTCCTACATTTATCCTTGTTATTGCCATTCGTATCATTTGGATTCGGTTTCCTTGGTCCGGTATGGTACATCCCATTTGAAGCTTTTCCTAAGAGGCGGATCCACCCCGTCCCACTTCTCCAGGAATAGCCTCGGGGCGCTCCTTCCATCGATGCGTATGCCAAACATTTCCGAGAGCTCGCGCTCGTACCAGTCTGCAGATGGGTGTATGCTCATTATTGTTGGCACCCACAGATCCTGTGGGGCCAGCGCGACTTCCAGTATCTGGTCTTTGGAGGCTGCGATATCCCTGACCACATACAGTACGTCGATGTGGTCTACATAGTCGACAGCAGTTATCTTGACAAGATAATCGTAGCCTTCGGTGGCCATTTTCCCGACAGTTGCAGGAAGTGAATCGCGCTCAGCCTTCAACCACACCACCTACCTTCTTCTGCAGCTTCATGAGAGCGGCAAACAGGTTCTCCGGCCTTGGAGGGCAGCCGGCCACATATACATCCACCTTGAGCACCTGGTCTATGCCCTGCATTATGTTATAACTCTCCCACCATGGGCCTCCGCACGTGGCGCATTCGCCGTATGCGATAACATACCTGGGCTTGCTCATCTGCTCGTAGAGCCTCTTTACCTCTGGGACCATTGACTTGGTAACCCATCCGGCAACCACCATTACATCGCATTGCCTTGGGGTGCCACGGAATAGGAGATAGCCTTTGCGCTCCGCATCTATCCTTGACGAGCCGAAGTCCATGAGTTCTGCAGCGCAGCACGCAAGGCCGAACTGCAATGGCCACAGCGAGTTGGTGCGCGACCAGTTTACCACTTTCTTTACAGTGCCAGTTGATTTGGTCAGGTCGGAGAGCCTTGCAAACATTGCGTTCGGCTTTACCTCCCTGGATTTGAGGGAGTCGTACACTAGACGATCCATCTCCTGCTTCGCGTTGGAGAATTCTGCGCTTTCCTGGTCTACGGTTTCGTCCATGTGCATCAATCCCTCTTCTTCGCTATCAGCATTACAAACGCCTCTAGCACCATCCCCACACCAAGCAGGGAGAGGATGGCTATGCTGGTATTTAACGGCAATACCCTGGCAATTGGAGCCCACACTATAAGCACGGCTACAAGTATCTCGTAGGCTATGAACATTGAGAAGTAGTGCAGGTATTCTTTCATAACGCTGGTGTTCTCCCCTATGGTTGTCTCTGCGCTCTCGTATGGCGAATCCAGTACTTTATTCCTTTCAGTACGCCCCCTTAGGGTTTTGGAGGTGAGTATCATGGATGCAGGAACAAAGACTGAGAATATTATGAATATGATTACGGCTATGGAGTTCTCATCCATGCTTTAAAATGAGCGGGATAGTTTAATATTCATTGTGTAATACATATAGCATTACCATAACAGTGTGTCAATGCAATTTTCGGCAAAGGCAAGGGATGCCATAGCAAGGGGGTCTACTAAGATAAGGGTGGTAAGGAACGGGATGTTCCAGCAACTCACCTTTACAGTCAGAAAGGTTCAGCTTGGAAACGTGCTGTATACAGAGCTCGCCACAGGGAGGCAGGTAGACATATCAGAGCTCTCGAGGATAGCCGAGGATTATGGAATGCCGGTGGAGGCGCCAAACGGCAGGGCCTTCCCGAAAGGCACATCGGCGGTTGACTTCGCAGGAACATGATGCCCACTTCCTTTGGAAAGATGGATTTTACTGCTGTGAACTTATAATCAGATATGAGACCAGAAGGCACGTGATATGCCGCAATGCGAGCGCAGGGATAGACCTTGGCGTAGATTTATCTTCGCCCAGAGCTGCATGAGGAACATACTCTGCCCCTTATGTGCTCCAGGCAGGAAGGCCTTCCGCACATGCTGCACACCTTGTGCGCAACCGCACCGCAAATATGGCACAGCCCCTTATTATCCATTAAAACCACTCAATCAAACTCAAGGACGCCGCGGTAGAGTTCCCTTGCTCTCTCAAGCGACAGCGGCTTCATGCCCTTATCCTTGGCGTATTTGCATTGGTACTTTATGTATGATGAATTGACCTTTGTATCGGGATTGGCCTGCTTGCACCTCTCTATGTATTCGATTATTATTTCTGCAGCCTCATTCTCACTAAGCCCCTTGATGTTTGTGAAATATGGGGCTAGAACCAAGTTCACGGTCCTGTGCCTAACATCGACTATGGGGGTGGAGAGGAGCTTCTCTATCCACCTGTAGCTGCCTTCCTTCACCTGGATGTTCGATTTGATCTTGGGAAGCTTTACTGTCTTTGCCTCATCTATTATACGCTGGGGAAGATCAGGCATTGCTATTGGCAGTTTCTTTCTTATCTCCGCAGCGGCTGCACTGCAAAGCACCTTTATCGCGATGTCCTTGTGGAAATAGACTAGCCCCTTGCCAAGGCCCTGCTTCACCAGCCTAAGCTCCCCTGATCCGGATGACAGCATAAGAAAATCAGCGAATTTCATTACGAACTGGCCCTGTGAATAGCTAAGGGATACGCCCATCTCGGTAGACAGGCGCATGAGCCCGGTAAGCGGCTCGGCCTCCATCGCATTTGCAGCGCGCGATGCTTCTGCAGCCACATACTTGTCTAGATACAGACCGTTGCTTAGGGCGCTGACCAGCATGCGCGAGTATACGTAGCTTAGCACATGCACGCGCTTCACGTCTTCCAGCGCCACGTTGCCGTATCCTACAGCTATGCTGTTGAGGTCCTCCTCAAGCCTGAGTTTGCCTATTTTTACCAGCTTCTCTTCTATGCCACCCGACTGCCCAGCTATAATCTCCCTCGCCTCCATTGAGAAAGGGTATCTGTATGCGAAGTCTAGGTCGCTGTCGTCTGTTTTCATGCTTGTATTGCACAGGCAACAATCTTATAGCTGACTGCTCTTGCCTGGTGTGAGGGCCTTGATGCTTGCTTATTATGCAGGCCACCGCATTGTGCTCCAAGTTGAGGTTGCTGCATGTGGGCAGGCAGGCCGGCATGGGGATGAGATAGAAAGAAAGCATGGGAAGAAATATTACAGTACTTGGAGGAGATAGATGCCAAGGCATGGCAGGATTCCTTTGTTGCTGCGTGTGATTGTGCAAGCGCATCGCTTCAACTGCAGTTGTTATGCAGCAGCAACCTCTTGCGGGGATTACACGCGGAAGTGTGGGAAGATGCAACGGCAACTTCTTCGAAAAGCTTTTTATAAGCGCCATCAGATATAATCATGATTACATGGCCGACGAAACTACTCTTCCATGGGACGACCAGACCGAGCTTTTTGTGAGGGAAATAGACACGCTGACTACTAAGAAATACAGCCTTAGCATAAGGGATGTGATGCTGGATCCTGACAGGTTTGTGAAGACGGAGGGCATCATGGCAAAGCTTAAGGGCCTAAGATCCGAATCCGACAATTACTTCGAAGATGTGATGAAGGATTTCCAGGTGGAGGAAGAAAACCTGGAAGAGGATCTGAAGAAAGCCGATGCATTGTACAACCAGTTGAGCCAGGTAATAACAAGCAGGGCCTCGCTTGGAAAGGTGCCGGTGATAAAGGCTGCGGACATGGATCTTAGCAACTCATCCCAGGAGATAATATACATAGACCAGCTGAGTGCGCCGATAGACTCGCTGGTAACAAAACTCGTGAATTCGTCAATCTACATAGGCGACCTGTCTTCATCGTACAGGAGGTACAGGCTTGGAAACTGGCTATTCTCTGGGCAGAGGAGTTATGTTATAGCTACCAGAATGCCAGATAATCCTGTTGTCATGGTAGAAGGATCGCAAAAACTCATAGACTCGCTGCTTGATGACTCAAGCGACAGGATCAAGAGCCTGCGGGGTAGCAAGTGACCATGAAGATAGTCGTAGCCATCACAGGCACGCCAGGTACCGGGAAGACAACAATTTCGAGGAGGGTAGCTGGCAAGCTGGGCAGCTGCGAACTTATAAGCGCTAACGATCTGGTGAAGGAAAAGGGACTTTACACAGGCCACACCAAGGACGGTGAGATAATAGTAGATATGAGAAAGCTTGGCTCTGAGATAGGCAGACGCATACGCTCAAGCAGTTCCGATGCGATTATAATAGAAGGGCACCTTCTGTGCGACATCAGAGTGAATGGCGCTGTTGCGATAGTAATAAGGGAGCATCTTGGCACCCTGCTCGATAGGATGGAGAAAAGAGGCTATGGCCGCAAAAAGATTGAGGACAACATAGTAGCCGAAGCCATAGATTATTGCGGGGTGAATGCAATGGGCAACTACACAGAAGTCTACGAGATAGAGTCCGGAGCAGTGGCAGTGGATCAGATACTTAGGATAATAAAAGGCGGCAGGCCCAAGAACAAGGATATAGAGATGCTTGGTGAGCTTGACAGCATACTGAAGAAACTCGGGAAGGCAGTTATATAGGTCAGATTGTGAATTTCTTCATGATCTCCTTGTATAACTGCGGCGCTACATGCGCAGGTATGCGGTTTACAAGCAGCCGCGCAGATGAAAGGTCAATATCCTTATGCTTAAGCATCCTCTTTGGAAGCTTCCTTAGAGTTTCTTCTACACTCAGGTATCTGCTCCCCTCAAGGACGTATATGCTTGAACCGCTAACGGTAAACCCATATGCCTTTGTGTGCTTTTTCTCGAACTGAAGCGTCGCATTGGCGAGGAATATGTCAGGCCCTTTCAGCAGTCTTGACTTTATACGCTGCCCAGGAGCCAGCAAGAATATGTATCCGAAATTCCTGTACATAAACGGCATGCCATTAAAAACAGCAAAGCCATTGCCCTGAAGATGCCTTACTATTTGCTGGCCCACTTTCCTTAGCTGCGGATACACCACATCCTCGCTCTTGTCAGGCACCTTGCAGGAGAATAGAAATGTCTCAAGACCTGCAGAGGAAGCAAATTTTCTTATCGCCACTGCGGCAGGACCGTCGCAAGGCTTCGGATCATGGAAAGCGCTTGCTGAGGGATGGTAGAGGAACTGGCGTGCGGCTATTGTCAGCCTGCCTAGCGACTCGATGGATACCCCAGCAGCAACGTTCCTGTCCGAGTCAACCGGATCTATAACCACAAAGCTGGAATTGAACTTCTTTGCAATTTCCCCGTCATTTGATTCATTCCTGGAGAGCGGCTTTATCACTACCGGCAGTTTGAATGCCGAGGCAGCCTTAAGCACCCCGTGCAATGACCCATAATGGTGCACAAGGAGCTCACAGAGATATCCAGAAAACCCGTTTATCTTTATCTCTGCTCCGTATATCCCGTGCGACCTCATGAAGCACTTCAGCAGCCGCACTTCGTCCCTCTGCCTTGAGCTTAGGCTGCGGTTTATGAATTCGGTGTGCATGGGCGTTCTGTCCACAGTTGTGCCCATCTCATCTATGTTGTCTATCTTCAGGGCAGGAACCACATCCACCCTCATGCCTATCGAATCCAGGTATAATCGCACGTAAGGATGCTCTGCGTACTTCACCTCATAGCTTCCCTTCTTGACTGTAGCCGCCTTCTTGGCATACTGCAGACCCAGCTTTACTATTGCATCACGCGGCATTCCCTTGTTGAACAGCATGAATATGTCTATATCGCCGCTGCCCCTTAAGTTGGTTCCCCTTGCTATGGAGCCGGCTACCCTCAGCTCGACATTGCGCGGCACTATTGTACCAAGAAGCCCCATGAGCTCGTTTACCTTGCTTGTTGTTTGCTGGATTTCTGCAGGTGTGGGCTTTATGTCCTTGAGCACGCGATCGAGAATACGCTTTGTCCCGGTTTCCTTAGCCTTGGCCATATTAAACAGTTGGTGGCGTAAGGTATAAATAGAGCGAATCAGTCCTTCTTAAGCAAGGGCTCGTGGCGCAGCAGTAGCGCGCATCGTTCGCAACGATGAGGCCGCGGGTGCGAATCCCGCCGAGTCCATATAAATATTTTGCTTACGACAAAAGTGCTGCTTCCGGGAAACAGGTAGGGAATCGCACCCGATGCCATTTTATTATTATAGTAATCAGAAATATTACTGATTAAATGGTACCACTGAAAAAGCCAGGTAAACGCAGTCTAATCATAACTACCGTTGCTATATTTTTATTTGTTATTGTTGGGATTTACCTCTATCAGCAGAGGACGTATAGCTTCAGTAGCACAGGTGAGGGGGTCTATCTCAGTAAAAACTCGCTCAATCAAGTGCTTGGCAACATTTCAACTTATGTTTCTTATAATATGTCCCAGCAAGCCCCAGCCGAAACATTACCTGGTGGATTTGTATTTACTAATTTATCGACTATGAAATCACGCCTTGTTTCTGAAGGAATAAATGATAACATCACTGCAGGGTGGATAACAGCCGCATATGGGCAGGATAAATCATCCGTCTATTTTGTTGTATTGAAATCTAGAAATTCTTTGGCGCTATCGCAACAACTTGCAAATGGAACTTACTCTGCGGCAAGGCAAATCAATAGTGCAAGTACTGGTTTTGATTATGGTTCTGGCCAGGTAACATCATTCAACTATACATATATGGCAATAATTCAAAATGGAGAGATAACTGGTGTGGATCTGGTAGGATCCCGGGGCAACTATGTTGTTGTAGGTGCGTTCAAACCTGCAAATCTTTATACGTATAATGAGAATACATCAGGTATAGTGAAAGATGGTGCGTCGCTCATGTCATCAATAATATCAAGCGACATAAGCTAGAATGACACACGCTATGAGTTACGGGCAATTCGGCAAGTAATACGCATGGCAGGAAGAGGCGTTTATGACGCAACGTGGGCGCATTTCTTTACGGCTATAAAGCTGTATAAAGCTACAATATAATAAGTAAAGCGGATGGGACTGCAAGATATTCTTGCAAGGACGCCGAGTCCATGGAGTCCATCGTACCCATAGTGTGACTACCAACAATAGTGAATGGTGGTGTTTGTTGGTAAAGACCCTGTAGCAAGGTTTTAATATGTTTATTCACATAATAATTATGTGGTTATATGCCTAACATAACTTTAGTCGTGAGTGAAGAACTTAGGAGAGATATGGAGAAACATCCGTCTATTAAATGGTCAAGCGCTGTAAGGAACATAATAGAGCAGAAGCTTGCTGACTTTGAAGAACTGGAAAAACTAGCGGAAAAGAGCAAGTTTACCATGAAGGACTGGAAGTTTGTAGAAAAGAGGGTATCGAAGAGTATGGCAAGGCACGCAAAGGCGCTTCTCGATGAGAGTAACAGTTGATGCGAATATCCTGTTTGCCTGCCTGATAAAGGATTCGGCGACCAGGCGCCTAGTCCTCAACCCTACACTTACACTTTTTGCCCCAGAATTTCTCAAGGATGAACTGGCAGCCCACATCATAGAAATCAAGGAAAAGTCAGGGATGAATGACGAGGAACTATTACGCATGGTTCAGAAGGTATTTGCTCAGGTAACATTTGTGCCAGACAAAGACCTTAAACCCTTCTTACATCCTGCTGCTAGCCTAATTGCAGACCCAAAGGATTGGCTCTATCTTGCATGCGCATTGCATGAGGACACTGTAATATGGAGCAATGATAATGATTTTGGTCCGCAGAGGAGAATTAGAGTTCTTAAGACAAAAGAACTTATGTCGATTGTTGGCTCGCTGTAAATAAGTAGATATCTGCACAAATGATAGTAAACAATATCGGATACCATTATCTAACATTGTTTGTAAATCATACTCGTTTGCTGTCGTTCGCCAAGTCCATCCTGCTGTCTTATCATCGACAAAAACAACATTTACGTCGGATGAAGTGATTCGCACCTGGTTTATATACGCAGCTACTTGCCCGCATTATTCGGGCATATGTCTGTACGCATCTGCAATTTCCCGACTTTCTCTTTGTAATTGCCCAGATAATTCTTCAGTTTCTCTTCGTTGCAAATGCGTCATTGCCATTATTGCTGCTCTTTCATTAAGTCCTGCGCCAAGAGCTACCCTAATCGAATCCCACGAGTTTGGTGCTTCGTTATACGCGATTAGATCTGCTGCAGCGCATGCTGGAAGCGTAGACAATGGGCTGTGAGGGGACGCGATTGGGAGTTAGAACGCTTGTGCAAATATGCAAGGAAACGGGCAGATAGTAGCAAGGACATTTCAGGATCAGGTGATTTTCTTTAGGACCTCGCTTCGGTTAAGCAGTTTCCAGTATATCACCCCGCTAACAGACATGAATATGCCGCCTATTGCAATGGGGAAGCCCAGAAAAGATGGCAATACCTCGGACAGGAACCCTGAAAGGCCGACGCTTGTCTGGGGAATCTGCATAGACATGCCCATGACTGCGCTTGCAGTGCCGTAATCCTGGCTCCTTATGCCGCCGATGTTTATCGCGGACCTAAGAGGCGCGCCCACGCCTATGAACATGGCGTATATGGAATAGAGTATTCCGAGAATAAGGAGCCCGAATGCCGTGCCGTATGGCATTGCCATCCCCATAGATATTACGATTGCGATAAACACCATGACTATGCCCTGCATTGACCTGACCAGCGAGCTCACCCTTAGCGTGTGCACTTTTTTCTCGTAGATCAGTTTTGACGTGTAGAAAGACGATAGTGCAATTATGATGTAGCTGGCCCCGAACATATAGCCTATGAACTGCGACGCTGAAGCTGCATTAAGTACATATGCCTTAGCAACAATTGCGGGAAGTATTGGCAGTGCGAGGCCCACTCCCACCCCTGCAAAGATCTGAGATGCCATGACCCTGAACATGTGCGGCGAGGATTCCCTCTTTATGAATAGCGATTGCTTCCTCTCTTTCTTTGGTGCTTCCTTTAGGAAGAAAAGGCTGGACATGGACACGAGCATGAGCAGAGCGCAGATGGCGAACAGATACCTGAAAGCCATAGTGGCTGCATACAGTTCCGTGGAAGAAGGAGTGTGCAGCGTGTTTGTGAGGATCCCCTCAAACGCCAGAAGCAGGCTGCCCAGTATGGAGCCTATAGCTGCAACCGTAAATATCCTCCCGAGTCGATAGACCCTGTCCTTTGGATCTTTCCAATTGTTTGCTATCAGGGCTTGCTGCCCGGCGGAGAATGCCCCTCTCATACCACCCACAGTGCTTATCCCAGCAAGCATGGCAGATGCTATTACCAAAGTCAGGCTCAAGCCGGCATTGTTTGCAACGAATGTCGATAGTGAGAGGCCAGCCAATCCAAGAAAAGGTAGGACTTCCGCGATGATCATGGTCTTGCCGTACCCTATCCTGTCCCCCATCATGCCAAAAATGGATGAAGTCACTGCAACGAAAAGTATTATGGCGAAATAGGCAGTCCCCACTCCAATGAGACCCTGGTTCAGTACGAAGACCAGATATAGAGGCAGGGCCGACGTGGTGAAGGATATGGCAATACTCCTTAGTGCTCTTGATGCGAGCAGGTACTTGAATGAGTCATTTATCTGTTTTGTAGTGTATTCTCCCATCTGTGGATCACTTTGCCCGGACGCGCCAGAAGAGTTCGTGCATTATTACATGGAGCAGGTATTCAATGTGCCGCATGTCTCTTTACAATAGCCCATTATATTTATTCAGATTTTTATGGCTATTGGTGCTGTTGCTGATTGATTGTCTTGTTTGAGCAGTAGCTTGTTCAGTGGATTACTGCCAAACATAGAGGATTGCCGCTTGGATGCAACAGACTAGGCATGTAGTGCAGGCCTATCTCGATGAGCTGCAGTATTTGATTGTAACCGCAGGGTGAATCCGCGGCACGCAAGGCATTAAAAGATGAAGGTTTAGTTGATAAATGAGGCTATTATGATAGCTAGGGATATTGCCAGGTATGTGGGTTCTGTACGCTACTCTGATCTAGACAAGCGCACCGTAGACAATGCAAAACGACTCATTGCAGACACCATTGGCTGTGGGATAGGGGCCTTTGGCGAACTTCCTGTGCAGATAGCGATGGATACAGTAAGGCATATGAAAGGAGCCAGGGCTGCAACCATTCTTGGCACAGGAATCAAAGTTGAACCGCAGATGGCAGCATTCGTCAACGGCACCATGACCAGGTACTTTGACTATAATGATACCTACGATGCCAAGGAGTTTTCTCATCCTAGCGATAACATAATGCCAATACTTGCAGTTTCACAGGCAGAAGGAAGATCAGGGAAGGATGCGCTACTTGGATGCATCATTGCATACGAGATACAGGCCAGGCTAGCAGATGCTGCAAACTTGTGGAAAAGAGGATGGGACCATGTCATATACGGGCTTGTGTCCGTGAGCGCGGCGGCATCCAGGATGATGGGGCTGCCTGATGAGAAGACTGAGCAGGCTATAAACATTGCGCTTAACTCGCATATTGTCATGAGGCAGTTGCGAGCAGGGGAACTCTCGATGTGGAAGGGAGTTGCATTCTCAAATGTTGCGAGAAATGCGATCTTCGCCGCAGAGCTGGCAAGAAATGGGATGACAGGCCCTTCGCCGGTGTTCGAGGGCGAGATGGGATTATTTAAGCAGGTAACAGGACAGTTCAGGCTGGACACAAGGAATTTTGGCAAAGGAGGAGGATTTAGGATAAATAGGGACCTCATAAAATATTTCCCTGCCGAGACAAGGGCGCAGGCTGCAATATTCGCGGCCTTGAAGCTTAGGAAAGAGATAAGTTCGATTAATCAGATAGGCAAAGTGGAGATAGGTGCAGGGGAAGCCACAGTAAAAGTCATAGGAAGCGGAAGGGAGAAGTGGAATCCGATGACAAAGGAAACGGCAGACCATAGCATGCCGTACATAGTAGCGGCAGCGCTTATGGATGGAAAGATTGATACTGCCACATTCATGCCAAGAAGGTTCAGGGACAGGAAGATACTTGAATTTATGAGAAGGATTGTGGTGAGGGAAGTGCCAAGGTACACGGCCATGTTCAACCGCGGCGGCACAGTAAATGCTGCAGCAGTTGGATTGCAGCTCAGGGATGGAAGATTTCTGCAGAAAGAGATCATATACCCGAAGGGCCACTGGAAAAACCCCATGAGCGACGAGGAGGTCAAGAGCAAGTTCAGGAGGCTTGCAGGAAGATACATGGATGCGGACAGGATTGAGAAGGCTCTTGGTATGCTGTGGCGGTTGGAACAGATAGAAGATGTTGGCAGGTTGTTCAGTGTTATGCGATTTAGGTGATAGTATGAATGGAAAGAGAAGCATAGTTGGAAAGAGGGCATTTGAATTCGTGGAAATAGGTGTATTGCCCCCTAAGCCAAGAAAGAAAGGTGTCATAGAGGTAAGGGTGCCGTATTATGCAGCATCGCCTACGCTCACATACATAGGTGACCTGCTGGATACGTGGAGCGAATACTTCGACGGAATGAAGTTTGCATGCGGCACCATGAGGATGATGCAGAAGGCACATGTGGCCAAGATAATAAAGATGTGCCATGACCATGATGTCTACGTGTCCACCGGAGGATTTGTTGAGAGAGTGCTGGTACAGGGAGAGAGAGCCGTGGACAGGTATTTTGAGGAATGCAAGGAACTGGACTATGATGTTGTGGAGATATCCAGTGGTTTTGTGCAGATAAGTCTGCAGGACAAGCTTGCCATGGTGAGGAAGGTAAGGGAGCTTGGGATGAAGCCCAAGCCCGAGATATCCATGATGATAGGGGCAGGAGCAGGGACGCACATTGCCGGTTACAAGACCAAGATGAGACCGCTCAAGGAATTCATGGAAGAGGCAAAAGCACACATAAAGTCAGGAGCCGAGATAATAATGGTTGAATCCGAAGGGCTCACAGAGGATCTTCCTGCTGAGAAGTGGAGAAAGGATGTCATCATGAAGCTGATAGATGAGTTCGGCTATGAACGATGGATGTTTGAGGCTGCGGATCCTGAGGTGTTCAAGTGGTATCTGCTGAATGTTTCACGCGATGCCAACCTGTTCATAGACCATACCCAGGTGACAGAATTCAATGCATGGAGGCTTAAACTATGGGGAGACACAAACATCTGGAAGGGAAAGAAGGTGGGCTACAAGGGAGGGAGATGAAGGCCAGAGTATGGAAAGTAACCGTGCTTCCTGGAGACGGGATAGGTCCGGAGGTCACGCAGGCTGCGCTTGAAGTAGTAGATGCAGTAAACAGCAGGTTTGGCATAGACATGGAGCTTGCCGATGGAAAAGCGGGGCTAAACTGCATCAGAAAGTATGGGACGAATCTGCCTGCCCAGACAGTAAGGCTTCTGAAGAGTAGCGACTGCGCGATAAAAGGACCAATGACAACGCCAGAGGGGAAGGGCTCTGAGACCAGCGCTGCCGTGAAGATAAGGAGGATGTTTGACCTGTATGCCAATGTGAGGCCGGTGCGGTCAATGCCTGGTGTAAGGGGCCTTAGAGATGACATAGACCTGGTCATAGTTAGGGAGAACACCGAAGGCATGTACTCCGGCATAGATTTCATGGTGGACAAAAATACGGCAGTTAGCGCTATGGTCATAACAAGAAAGGCCAGCGAGAGGATAGGTAAGTTTGCGTTCGAACTTGCCAAGAAGAGGAGGAAGCATGTTACCATAGTGCACAAGGGCAACATACTCAAGATATCCAACGAACTGCTTAGGAAGTCCATAGAAAAAGCCGGGAAAAGTTATAGGGGATTTAAGGTGGACGATGCCCATATCGACGCCATGAGTCAGTGGCTTATCAAGAACCCGCAGGACTATGATGTAATAGTTACAGAGAACCTCTTCGGAGACATATTGTCTGATGAGGCTGCAATGGTGGTAGGAGGGATCGGCACAAGCCCTTCGGCCAACATAGGAAGCAGATACGCCATGTTCGAGCCGATACATGGATCTGCGCCAAAGTATGCCGGGCAGGACAGAGTCAACCCCGTCGGGACGATAATGGCCATGAAGATGATGTATGAGTGGATGGGATACGAAAGGGCTGGCGGAGCAATACATAAGGCAGTGGACATGGCTATGAAAAAGGGCGTCAAGACCCACGACCTGGGAGGCAGCAGCAGGTGCTCCGAGGTAGGAAAGTACGTGGCCAGCTGCATATGATGGGCAGGTAGATGCAATGGGAATGTACGATGTCATCATAGTTGGAGGCGGTATAAGCGGTACATCGTTACTTTACACGCTTAGCAGATTCACGAGCATAAAGAAGCTGCTGCTTATAGAGAAGTACGGCGACCTTGCGACGCTTAACTCCAACAGCAAGAACAATGCGCAAACATTGCATTTCGGCGACATAGAGACCAACTATTCGATTGAGGAATCCAGAAGGGTGAAGAGGGATGCCCAGAGAGTAGTTGCCTACTGCAGCATGCTAGACAACAGGACCAGGGCAGAGACAATACAGGAGTGCCAGAAGATGGTGCTTGCAGTAGGAGAGGAAGAGATAGAGGCAATCAGCAGAACGTATAAATCAGGCCTGAGGAAGCTTTTCCCTGGACTTGAAATGGCAGATAGGAAACAGATAGGCAGGCTTGAACCCAACATAGTAAGAGGAAGGAAGAAGGGAGAGGTTATCGCAGGCCTGCTTTCTGATACAGGCTATATGATGGACTTTGGGAGGCTGACGCGCCTTTTCGCCCAAGACGCAAAGCTCGTGAAAGGCAAGGATGTGGACGTGATGCTGGGCACAAGGGTAAAAGGCATGAGAAAGCAGGCAGGAACATATAGGATAGATACTGAAAAGGGCGAGTACCGTGCAAGGTTTGTGGTATTCGCCACGGGAAGCTACAGCCTGTACTTCGCTAAATCCATAGGAATAGACAAGAACCTCTCCGTACTGTCGGTGGGAGGCAGTTTCTATATCTCCCCAAGAGTGCTTAACGGAAAAGTTTACCGTGTACAGAAAGGCGGCATACCTTTCGCAGCAGTGCATGGCGATCCCGACATAACCAACCCGCACATAACCAGATTCGGACCTACTGTAACTGTGCCACCGATGCTTGAGAAGAGGCACATGGACACAATAGTAGATTACATGAAGACCTTCGACTTTGATATACCCACATTCATAAGCCTGGAGAAAATACTTTTCAACAAGGACATACGCAGGATAGTCGCAAGGAACATAGAGTACGAGATACCTGGCTTGGGAAGATACGAATTCCTGAAGAAGGAGGCTGCAAGGATAGTGCCGAGGCTGAGATATGCGGACCTTAAAAAAGAAGGGGATCTTGGAGGCATAAGGCCACAGATAGTTGATGAGAACAGAAGATCCCTTGTTCTTGGTGCTGGAAAGATAAAGCAGGATGGAGCGATATTCACAATAACCCCCTCGCCAGGGGCATCATCATGCCTTGGCAATGCACTCAAGGATGCGCTATACATAACGGACTACCTGGGGGAGGACTTCTATAGGGAACGGTATACCAGGGAGCTTGGAAGGATAAATGCGTGAATGGATGTGCTAACAGCCACGGAGTTTCATGGCTTATTGGCATTCATCTTTTTGAGATCGGCACATATCTCATGTTAAGTCTGCCGGTATAGTAATCGAGAGGCCTTATCAGCCTGTTGCTCCGCCAGTACTCCATCATGTGTGAGCACCATCCTACCACCCTGCTAGCTGCGAACAGCGGGGTGAAGAGATCCGCAGGTATGCCTGCGGCCACATATACCGGGCCTGAGAAGAAATCCACATTTGGCCATATGCCTTTCTGCTTCCCTAGCTTGCTGACCATAAGCTCCTCTACCTTCAACGCTATGCCGGTGAGCCTGCGCACTTCTTTGGAAGAGGTGTTATGCAGTTCAAGCAGGTAGGAGCGGATTATCTTCGCCCTCGGATCGTAAGTCTTGTATATCCTGTGCCCGAATCCCATTATGCGCTGCTTTTTTGCAATAGCCTGGTCTATGTACCGCTCTGCATTCCCAGGATCGCCTATTGCGCGTACCATGCGCAGCGCAGCCTCGTCTGCCCCGCCATGAAGAGGACCTTTTAGTGCGGCTATCCCTGCAGTAACCGCGGCATACATGTCGCTAAGCGTTGATCCTGCGGCTATTGTGGTGAATGTGGATGCATTTGAACTGTGCTCTGCGTGCAGCATCATCATGGTATCCATTATCCTGGCCTCTTTTGGGCTAGGCCTTGATCCGTTTAGCATGTAGAGGAAATTCTCCGCGTGGCCCAGGGTATTGTCAGGAGTTACGTATACCTTGTTCTGCCTGAGCCTGCCTATCGCCGCGGTTATGCTTGCGGTTTGTGAGATTAGCCTTGCGCTCTTCCTGAGGTTTGCAGCAGTCGAATTGTCATAAGCCTCCTTGTCATAAGCAGGCAGAGCAGATATGGCGGTCCTTAGGGTATCCATAGGATGGGCTTTCTTTGCCATTGACCTTATCAGCGAAAGCAGGCCTTCAGGTATCTGCCTTGATTCCCTTAGCTGCGATGTGAATGCGCCCAGTTCGGTCCTTTTGGGGAGCTTGCCATATAGCAGAAGGTAACACACCTCCTCGTAGGTGGATCTCGCCGCGAGTTCAGCTATGGGATAGCCCATGTAATACAGCTCTCCCTTCTGGCCGTCTACCTTGCATATCCTGCTTTCATCGAAATAAACGCCCTCAAGTCCCAGATTTATTTGTGGTCTGCCAGCCATCATACCTAGCAATAATGGAAAGGAAAATTAAAAAGCATTACACCCTGAAAGCAGCGGCCTTTTGTAGCAATTGCAGGGGGAGAGATTTGAACTCTCGAAGGCTCTAGGCCACAGGATCTTAAGTCCTGCGCATTTTCCGTGGCCGAGTGGGCCATTCCAGGCTCTGCCACCCCTGCACGCGTTATACTCTCTGCACACTCACATAAAAAAGCATAGGGAATGCCGGAATATGGCATGCCTGATGCAGGTGGTAAGGAGGTTGTTGCAATACTATGCGTACATTGATGGGCCAGTAGCCTCTGCTGCATTCTCATAGTGCTCTGGACTCTCCTTCATCTTCTTGAGAGTGTCCCTTATCTTGGCTTCCACCCTCTTCGCCTCCTCGTCAAGATCCTTTAAGTCTATATTTATGTCTATTATCTTGTTTAAGCCTATAAGGGCATTCTCTGCATATTTTGGATCCATTATCTGCGGGTTTACTTCTACCAGGATATTCATTGACTCTACGTTGTACTGCATGGAATTTATCATGAGCACTGCGCCGACGCCGGCTACGACGCCCTCGCTTATGGTCTTTAGGCCTGCCTTTGATGCCTTCTTTATTGTGGCTGGATTTGGAGACGTCACGAAAGTGGTGTCGCCAGGCTTGTTAGACGGCATGCCGCTTATCGACATTACCTTCGATATGCCGTACTTCCTGACGAACTCGAGAAGCTCGCGCGAGAGCTGGTAGATGGATGTTGACGGTATGATAAACTCCGACATTACCACTACAAGCTTGTACTTGTCGTCCTTGTAGATTCTTGCTGGGAATATGGGCGTGCCGCCGTGTATTGCGGCTATTGGCGGGAATGAATCGCTGTCTATGTAGCCTATGTACGTCATTCCCAGCTTCTCTATTATGTAGCTGCCTGCCATCGGCCCTACGAGCCCTACGCCTGGGAACGCGTCTATGAGGCTGTAGCCTTTCAGGTTGCACTCCTTGAACAGTTTTATCTCTATCACACGATCGCCTACTTTAATACTCTTAGCAAATATTTAAGAATTGTTAGGGCGGTTGCGGCTTGCTAATCGCAGTCCCCTTCGCGCGTTCGCGTATAGCTTTATCCTCGGCAATACGACGATGGCTATAAAAAGCTTTATGTCGAACTACTATCGTGATTTAATGGCCGAAAGAATTGGCGAAGAGAAAGTGGACAGAGAGGACGGCTATCTTTATTTCCTAGGTAAGGATGGGTACGTCTGGAAAACGCCTATGAAGAACAACCCGAGAGGGAGAAAGGGCAAGGTAACAAGCGAGAAAGTGAGGAGAGAGGAAGGTTACCTGTACTTCATAGACAAGAGCGGGTATGTAGCAAGGACGAAGATGAACAGGAGAGGCAGGATGTCAAGGAGGAGGAGATAATCCTTCTATCTTTCTTTTCCTTTTCTTTTTTTTAATCCAATAAAATATCACCGACCTATGCTTTCGCAGCATGGCAGGCCATCATTTTGGCTTCTGACGAACTTCCATACGTTGATTTAAAAACCACTACAGCGCAGCTATTTCAAGGATAATATGGCAGCAAGAAACTTCAAGTATCATGTTACTATGCGCAGTGCCCTTGGTATCTCATTGGCAACAAGCCACGTTGCCGGCAATACCCCGCATGAAGCGCTTGGAGAGGTGCTTAGGCTACACGAGGGCGCATTTACTGCGGTGCTGAGACGTGCAGATACGGGCAGGAGAGTGCTTTCATACATGTCAGCTGCTGCGGCGCAGCTGCATTACTGCACAGATGGGACGAAGGCCGTGGTAGAAGTCTACAGAGACTGACACGCCTGGATAAATCAGGTGGCTGGCCTGTTTGGCAATGCGTTTGCACTTGCAGTTCCGGACAGCATCTTCTTGTGCAACGCTGTTGCACCTGCTGAGCGCACCATGACAAGGAAGATATACATGGCTGCGAACAAAGGTATGGATGAGATCATATAATATCGCATAAAGCCATATTGTGTGACAGCTCCGGCTGCGACTGCGGCACCCAAGAAGTACCCTATCCAGCCTATCCCGCTGTATAGCCCTATCATCCCGCCTTTCCTCTCGTCCCCAAGGGAATTGAGTAGCAGCATGTAAGAGGAAGTGAAATACAGCGGATAGGCTATACCTATGGCTATTGTGTATGTTATTATATTGTAGCTGAAAAATGCCAAGCCGCTGGCAAGGAAACTTGTGCCTATCATGGTATAGGCTATCCCCCTTAGAGCCACGGCGGCCGCGCCCATCCTACCGCTTACCTCGCTGCCGATTATTCGCTTGGAATAATAGAACATCACAGTCTGCAGTACCATTCCTGCAAGCATTATTGTGAATATTGGCGACTTGGACAAGCCATGGACTGCAAGGGATGCAGAGTACTCGGTATTGAGCATGCTCATCCCTATGTTGTACATGAACCATGCAATGCATAGCAGCGCTATGGGAGTGCCCAGGCTGCGTGCCACATGCCTGGCGCTATGCAGCTTGAACATGTACTTTATCTCAAGGTGCAGTTTTGGCATATGCACGAAGCGAAATGGATATGTGAGCATAAGTAGGAGTGCGTCGTTTATCCTGTTTAGCAGGGAACGCTCGATCCTGGGATGAACCTCCGGCTCTATAACGAAGGCTGCAGCGAAAACTATCGAGATAACTGAAGCTGCCACAAACGCCTCTAGCACGAGGTGAAGGCCGTATATGCCGGCAATTGCTGCGGCGATAGCGAGGCCGATTATCACACCGATGTTGCCTATTGCCTGCAGTTTTGTGAGATTCCTTGACCAGTTCTCCTTGCGGTCGGTCTCCATTACCAGCAGGTTGTAGGTATTGCTTGCAGGCTGGAATATGCCTATGCCTGCATAAAGAAGCATTATGCCATATATGGAGTGGGCGTAGTACATGCCTGTGAGCAGGATGGTTATTGCTATGTAGGAGACCAGTATCAGCGACTTCCTCTGTCGCGTGTCGTCGGATATCTTGCCCCATATGAACGAGGTGGACATGGCTACTGCGTTGAATGCCACTGCAGCAAGGGCTACCTGCACAACGTTGCCGCCAATCGCAAGTATGTAAAGCGGCACGAAGGTTGCAAGAGGAGCGTATGCTATGTTAGCCGGCAGTGTGGCGATCATCCATTTTGTATAACTAGCGCCGTCTAAAAGTCTAGGATTCTTATGCATATTATGGTCGCTATATCCCAAAAAAGAAAAGGGACACTATTAGCATTGCCATCCTCCTTTATAAAGCTTCCATAAAAGCGGAATTTATGCACACATCCATTCGGCAGCTGCAGCGATTGCGTATTTTTGAGGCTTCCCGGATAACTTAGCTTAATAAGGAGAATGCACATAATACTCTGATGGTCTTATGAGCGTAGGCTCGGCCAAGGTTTACACTGCACAGCAACAACAGGATCTTCTGAGACGCCTTCTTGAGGTAGCCAGGAGAAGCAGTGATCTGGATCGCTCCCTGAAGTTCTACAAACTTGCCATAGGTGTCGCATCTAATACCAGCCAGCATACAGGATTTGCAGAGAGGATAACTGAGGAGGCCGTAGACAGGGCCCTTGAGGAGAGCGCGCGTGTTAGTGGATTCTCGCGAAAGGTTAAGGAAAACCCTCGCAGAGTTACGCAGCCACCGAAACAGCAAGCCGAGCTGGCAGCACGGCTAGGAGACGGGAATAATGCCATAAGCGCTGAGACGAAGAAAAAGACCTCGGAATAGATGCACAGGTCCTGGTCGCTAAGAAGAACGTAGCTGCTATTGCAATAACCCGTATTGTCGGGAAAATACAAATGCCCTCACAAAATCACAGGTCTTGCCCCAGTATCTGGTTAAACGCGCGCATTAGTAGGGTATATAAAGCTTTTCTTCATAACTATCCTTTTGGTGCATTTATGGCCAGCATGAGCTTGTAGAGGCTTATGTTTAGAGAGCGGTTTCTGTCTGCTTGATGAAACAACATATTCCGATAGCCTTAGGCTATCTCACCTCTGCTTGGATTGCCATAGATACTAGTGAGATTGCATGTATTGCAATTGATTTGAGGAGAAGCAAGCTTGTAACTAAGCCACCTAGTGGATGGCTTGGCTCTAGTAGCGACGAAGGGCGTGGCAAGCTGCGATAAGCCCGGGGTAGGCGCATGTCGGCCTTTGAACCCGGGATACCCTAAATGTGCACCATGAATAGTGGTGCGAGCGTACGCGTGGAATTGAAATATCTTAGTACACGCAGGAAGAGAAAGAATATCGATGCCGTAAGTAACACGAGTGAAACCGGCACAGGGCAAACCGAATTTCCGATTGCAAAATCGGATAGATGTGGGCCATGTATGAACCCGCGATGTCTGTCGAACTTTCTGGAAAGGAAGGCCATAGAGAGTGACAGCCTCGTAGACTAAGCAGAGCGGGTCTTGTGGCAGGAGAGTAGTCCGGCTTTGGTATGCCGGCCGAATACGGGGCATTAAACCCCAACCCTAAACATTGACTAGAGACCGATAGCGAACAAGTAGCGCGAGTGAAAGCTGAAAAGAACCCACGCGTGTGGGATTGAAACAGATCTGAAACTAGGTGGTTACGAGAAGGCAGGGCGCGGAAGGAATGAAAGCGGGCGAAGCGAACCAAGTGATTGGGGAGCGAGCCCATCGGACCAGCGTTCTGTCATTCTTCTCGAAGCAAGAGCCAGGGAGTGCATCGGAGCGGCGAGCTTTATAGCGAAGTGAAAGCGAGAGCGCGCACGCAAGGAGGCGCTGGGCATGAAAATGCCTCAAGTCGCTCCGGTTCGACCCGAAGCCATTGTGATCTACTCGCGGCCAGGACGAAGCCAGCTTTACAGTTGGTGGAGGTCCGCAACCTGTCATGGCATGTCCTGTTGGGTGAGCTGCGGGTAGGGGCGATAGACCATTCGAACATGGCAATAGCGGGTCCCCTCCGAAGTATCTTTAGGATAGCCTTGGACGAGCTCGCACACGAGGTAGAGCGACCGATTAGAGGGTTCGGCTCCGAAAGGGGCCACTCTCCCGTCAAACTCCGAATGCGTGTGCTGCGTAGACTCCAGGAGTCGGCGACGTTGGGTAAGCTAGCGTCGCGATGCTGTAAAGGCAGTTTCCGGGGTTAAGGTCCCTAAATCTTGGTTAAGTGCATCAAAGGACGGTAGTGGCTTAGACAGTCGGGAGGTAGGCTCAGAAGCAGCCACCCTTTAAAAAACGCGTCATAGCGTACCGATTGAGTCATTACTATCCGAAGATGGACGGGGCTAAACCAAGTACCGAAACCTCGGCGATAACATCGGGTAGGAGGGCGTACTGCACGGCTGGAAGCTTGATCCTGCGATCAAGTGGACCGTGCAGCAGTGAAAATCCTGGTATTAGTAACAGCATATACGGGCGTGAATCCCGTACCCCGGAAGCACAAGGTTTTCCTTGCAATGATCGTCAGCTGGGAGTTAGCCGGTCCTAAGCATGGAGCCAATCACTACCATGCAAAAGGGAAGCATGTTAATATTCATGCGCTTGTCGCGTAGGTGTGGCAACACAAGGCAGATTTCTGACGCTTGGGGATAGGCCTGAAAGCAGGAGCAAAAGGCTGCGGAGTCTCATTATGAGGAGAAGCAGCTAAATGATCTGAAATGGCCAAATTCCTGAGCCCGTGAAAAGGGAATCTGCAACGATCGCGATAATCCGTACCTAGATCCAGTACAGGTGCTGCTGGCTGAAAAAGCCAAGGGGTGTCAGGGGAACCCGGGTTAGGGAAATCGGCAAAATAGTGGCGTATGTTATCTATAAGCCATGTCTGCGCTTGGTAAGCGCAGATAGCATTATCAAGGGAAGAACGACTGTTTATCAAAAACACAACTCACCGCACAGCCGCAAGGCTGAGTACAGTGGGTGACGCCTGCTCACCGCTAGTCAGCGAAACCCCGTTTCAACGGGACTAAGCCCTAGCAAAGAGCGGGAGTAACTCTGACTCTCTTTAGGTAGCGTAATACCTCGTCACTTAATAGGTGACTTGCATGAAGGGCGTAACGATTCTTCCACTGTCCCAACTCGGGACCTGGTGAACTTACTACGTGGTGTACATGCCACGTTCTCTCAGTGGGTAGCGAAGTCTCTATGAAACTTGACTATAGTCTGTTGCTGTTGTGCGTTAGGTGCTGCAAAGCGTAAGTGGGAGCGTCGAAGCCGGGTTCCGGCCTGGGCTGAGCGATCCTGTAACACCACTCTGCGCCTAACGCGCGACTTACAAGTAATTGGACAACAGCAGATGGATAGTTGGACTGGGCGGTTGCTTTCGATAAGGAAACGAAAGTGATCAATGCTCTGCTTAGGAGGGTTGGGAACCCTCTGTGAAGCATAAAGGCAAATGCAGGGCTGACTGTATCCCGAAAAGCGTGGGATGCAGACTGGAAACAGTGACTTAACGAACGTTGGATGCCTTTTTAATGGGGCACCAAGCTGTCAAACAAGTTACTCTAGAGGTAACCGGTTCGTGGCGGGTGAGAGTTCACATCGACCCCGCCGTTTGATACACCGATATGGGCTTAGGTTATCCTGGGGGTGCAGGAGCCCCCAAGGGTTGGACTGCTCGTCCATTAAAAACCTACATGAGCTGAGTTCAGTACGTCGCGAGACAGTACGGTAGCAACTACTGGGAGTGTTAGTGTCAGAGGATAACACCTTTTTAATACGAGAGGAACGAAAGGTGGGCGCCTCTAGTGGACCGGTTGTCGAAAGGCACTGCCGGGTAGCCACGCGCTGGGCGGATAAGCCCTGAAAGCATCTAAGGGCGAAGCCGCATCCGAAACGAGACACTTAGGGTGGCCGCATTACACGGCCTTGATAGGGCGGGGATGTAAGCAGGAAGCTTCGGCGACCTGTGAGTCCACCGCAACTAACACCTAAAATTTTAGGAAAAGTTTTCAAAACTTTCCAAAAAAACAAGCTTGCTTCTCCATTTCTTTGTATTTGGAAATGAAAAAGAATCTGAATGCTGCCCGATAGGCAGCCGCGGCAATTGCCGTGTAGGCTGTTTCTTACAAGCTGCATGTGCACAGTGCGCGCAGAATCGCGCCTTGGCTATTATTAAATAACTTGCAGACAATGTAAGCAGGTAATTGGAGGTTTTCGATAATGTCTTTATTATCTTTCAAGCCGGATGGCGGGAGACCTTACAGGGAGATACGCACTGCAGAGATATCAGACAGCCTAAGGGCGGCATCACGGCATCTTAATGAGATCCATGCGCGCTGCGTTAGCGGCAGCTGCGTTGGCCCTTCTGCTGCCCTGACTGCTGTGCGAAGACACATGAGTGAGGCAACAGACAGCTACAGAAATCTTGCAGAAATGCTGCAGGATGGCGGCAGCCTGGAGGCCATAACAGGCAGTTATGGCAAGATACGCATAGATGCGGGTGACATGCGCAGGTACGCTCTTGGTGAAGCCGGATCGCTTGGTTATCTCGCAAGGATGCTAGCCAGAGAGGGCAATGACTACCAGGTAATGGCAGTTTCAACAAGAATAACGGAGAGCATTGACGGATTTGAGGCCCTGCTCAGGGGCAGTAAGAATGCAGCATGAGCTCACTGGAATTGTTAGCGCTCTCTTTCAGTTTGTCAAAGGAACAGCTTTCTGTGTACTATTTGTGGAAATCGCATAATTTAAATATGTGAAAATTGAGAAGAATTGTAGATAAGATGTCAAGGCATAGGATGGCCAGATTTCTCGCCAGATCTGCTATTAGAGAGCTTGAGGGAGAGCTAGCCAGCAGGGACAAGGTCATTAAGAGCCAGGATGAAACCATTGTTAGGCAGGCAAATAGGATCGCCGAGAAGTCTGTTCTCGAACTTGCTCTGCGAGACCAGGCCTTTACCGACTCCCTTACCGGACTTGGCAACAGAAGGCTGCTTGAGGACCGCCTTGGTCTGGAAGAAGCCAGATCACGCAGGACTGGAATTCCATTCACAGTGATTGTGCTGGACCTCAATGGATTGAAAAGGGTAAATGATAGCTTTGGGCATGATGTTGGGGATCAGCTCATAATAAGTGCAGCCAGAGGCATCAGGCAGGCAGTCAGGGAGTACGATACTGCAGTAAGGACAGGAGGCGACGAATTCGTAGTCATCCTGTCTGGAGCCGGAGCCAGGGAGGCAGCGGGTAGGATAATGGAGATGAGGAAGTCCATGGAAGTGAAGGTCAGGGTAAATCAAACTTCGGACTTGCTTGTTGACCTTTCAGTGTCAATAGGGTCGGCGTCATCAGATGTGGATGCAGGATCAGGGCAGGCACTGCTTAGGATTGCTGACAAGCGCATGTTTGCCGAGAAGAGCGAGTCCCCCGATTCACGCAAGTAGCGGATGCAGGGTTTTTGTGCAGAGCGCAATGAATAATGGTGAGATGACCTGCCGGCCAATGCTCCTGCTTTATATTTGTATGCCCGAAGATTAATCTAGTTGGGCTGATAGGATCGTGCGCACCAAACGTAAGAGGAATGCTGCAGTACGGCCGGTTTGGCAAGCCATAGCGGCAGCAGTGGCGCTGGTCCTGCTTGCCACCTATATCTCAATCCAGTTACAGCACCCTGCACTGGCACTAGCTGCTCGGCGCACCCGCACAGGAGTATTTGTTTCGCCACAGCAGCAAGGTCCAGCGCTAAGCAGCGTTGGCATCCTTGGATTCAACTCCTTGGCCAACCTGTCAAATGCGACATCCCCGCAGGCTGGCGCGCTGTGGAACCTGAGCATTGCCTTCACCGGGGGCAATGCAACGATAATCGGCAACTTCAGCAGCGCCTCAATAACGGCAAGGGATAACAGAGGCCGGACAGTGACTGCGGAATATGGAATACAGATAGCAGCAACCGCAAACCAGCAGAAAGAGATATATCTGGCCAATCTAACAGCAATGCATCCGGTGTACCTGCTTTCATCTGCAACCACGACAGGATACGTGCGTGGCGCAACATTCCAGAATGCTTCAGCTGCGCCTGCATGCGCCGCAAGCGGCCGGATGGGCTCGCTTTACACGGAATGGGATTATGTGATCACGGTGCAGCCTTCGTATGGTACGCAGAAAAACGTCGTCGCAGCAAGAGATTGCATATATAGGCAGACAATAGGGTATGAGTACAGCCCGGCCCCTTCGCCTGTGCCCATCGCTTCGTCCGGGATAACCATAACGTCGAATGGAAAGACCGAGGACATTTTGGCAGATTACCTTTCTGGAAATAGCGCATCATCAAATGATGGGCTTGCTTTGGTGTCGTGGAATGGAACGCAGATAACCGTGCCAGAAGCCCCAAACCAGTCAGCATACGTGCTTGTCAACTCCACAAGTCGGGGATGGATTGCCCAGTATGCATCAAGTTACAGCAGATGGGCGCTGCAGTACGGCTCGTTCACTACCCAAAAGATAACCCAGCAAATGCAGAGCTACAGCCCAAGCAGCATAGCGGCCCTCTCGCAGGGTTGCTCTGGCCTTGCATCCTCTACAACGATAACAAACGCTTCGATAATCGCAGCAGCGCAGTGCATGAATGCCACAGTAAACGTATACAGCTCGCTTGGCAACCAGCTTGCAGCCGCACTGGGCGGCAATGGTGTTGCAATAGCAGGCTACCAGACTGCGCCTGCAGTGTATAACGGCATGCCTGGCGTATCAGTAGACCTGCCATCCGTATTCGTAGAAAAACCCAGGTTCGGCTTCCTTCTTAGTTCCGCGTTGATAGGCGCAACTCTTCCGACAGGAGTGCCAAGGATAGTTGGAGTTAATGTTACTCCAATAGGGCTAAGAAACATAGGCTCAGTGAACCTGCAGGTAGCCAATATAGGAGCGGCCAACGGAACATTTGGCGTGTCAATAAGCGACTGCCCTGGGCTAAGCACGCAGCAGGGAATAAGCTATTCAATACCGCATGGCCAGATAGCCAACATAAGCGCTGCCATCTCGGCAACTAACTCCAGCGCAGTGCTAAACGAGCAGTGCGCCGTGACAGTATCTAGCATGGAGGGAGGCGCAAGCACAAGCCGGCCGGTGCTCATAATGACCACTACCCCAAACCAGTACATGCATGACGCAATTGAGGCGGTAGGGAGTTACGGATGCGGCAGCCCTCTGACGAGATACCTGCCATGGTGCGTGCCATTTGCCATGACATGATGCCGCAGGATCAGGTGCTGTTCTCAAGCCCTTCTTTCACAAACCCATTTACCATGCCTTCATCACTGATAGGCTCGGATGAGGCATATTTTTCCTGGTATATCCACTGAGATGCGAATATTGCATCGATATCAGCCATCTTGAACCCCTGGTTTACGCCCTGGCACAGTGCCGCTATGTCGTTCACGAGTATGTCGGATGAATTTGGCCCCTGCGGGCATGCCGAGTCAAGCACCCTGCCGTCCACCTTCTCGTGAAGTTCCCAGGTTCCCCGCTGCCTTGTCATGAATTCAACCTCTGCGTGCATGAAAGAAAGGTCAAGACTCTGGCCGCCCTCGAACATGAACCTCATGGCTTCCTTCTGGTACTCCGGCCTTATCCCCTTTGCTATCCGTACCTGAGCCATTGCCCCGTGTGCAAAGTACTTGCCGTAGAGAGCAGCCTGCGCATGTATGCCGGTGGGATACTGCGTCCCGTATGAAGGATTTACGGCATAGTTCTCTGCATTGCGAAGTTCAATCCGTTCTGCGAGAGCGCCGGCATGGTACACCTCAAAGGGATGTATCCAGTCCATAAACAGGCCGCCGTTCTGAGGCGCGAAGAGCCACAGCCTGCGCCTGTGCATTTCTGGAGGTGCCGCCTCGAAGAATGTTGCAGAGGATGAAACGACCTTCCCATATTCACTTGTGAATCTCTCAAGCATGTCAGCAAGATATACTGTAAGCAGCTTGTGAGCGTAATGCAGATGAAGGTAGACCCTGCCTTCCAGCCTGTTTTTCCTTATGTATGATGTCACTTCATCGAACTCCTTCCGGTTGACCCCGAATGTCTTCTCGGTTATAGTGGCCTTGCCATTTCCCAGGGACTGAAGCGTCTGGGCGGCGTGGAACTCGTTTGGGTCCGATATGTGGATTATGTCAACGCCTCTGAAGAATGCGTCCGGTATGGGCTCGTTTCCGTTTATCTGGTAGTAATCTGCTTGCGTAATGCCTATTTTTTCCAGCTGCTCTTTCTTCTTGTCGTAGCCGCTTGCGCTGGCCGCATGCCTTAGCCTTATCGTATCTGCCTTTAGCATGCCCTCGTAGAGCCTTTCGAACCAGTGGCCTATGCCTATTATGCCAAGAGAATAAGACAAATATACCGCCTCACTCTTTTCTCACTTCGTGCCCGCCGAATTCGTGGCGCAGCGCTGCAAGAACCCTCTTGCCGTACTTGTTGTCCGACCTGGAGCTGAAGCGCTCGTAGAGGGAACTGCTTATTGCATTGAATGGCACCCCATATTCCACAGCAGTCTGCACTGCCCATCTCCCTTCGCCATTATCCTCAACATATGGGGCTACGGCTGACAGTTTGGGATCCTTCTCAAGGGCCCTGGCAGCAAGCTGGGCAAGATATCCGCGTATAACTGACCCGTTGTTCCATAACCTGCAGACGGCAGCCAGATCGACATTCTTGTAAGGCCCCTCCTGCACCAGTTCAAGCCCCTCCCCTATTGACTCCATCATACCGTACTCTATGGCATTGTGCACCATCTTCACAAAATGGCCAGAGCCGCTTGGGCCGGTGTAAAGGCACCCGTCTGGCACGCTAAGGTCCCTAAGCAGCTGCTCATGCGCCTCGAACGCCTTTTTGTCACCGCCAACCATGATGCACATGCCGTTAAGGGCTCCAGATGGTCCTCCGCTGCATCCTGCATCAAGGCAGCTTATCCCCTTCTTTGAGAGCTCGCCGCTCAGAATGATGGACTCTTTGTAGTGTGAATTCCCGCCGTCTATGACAGTATCGCCGCTCTCAAGGTACTTTGCAGCCTCTAGCACGGCCTGCGTGGTGGCATCGCCTGCCGTGAGCATGAACCACACTGTCCTAGGGGGCTTGAGCGATTCCACCAGCTCCTTTATCGTTGACGCAGGCCTGGCACCCTTTGTGACAACCTCGGCAAGCGGCTCTGGCGACCTGTTGTACGCAGCCACGGCATAGCCTTTGGACAGCATCTGGAATACCAGATTCTTGCCCATCTTCCCCAATCCAGCTACCCCTATCTCTTTGTTCAACATTGAATTGCCTCCACATCAGGCGGCATTCGCTGCCTGACCTGAATTAATTCTCGCTAAAGAAATATAAATATGTGAAGCGCAGCGGCTACCAAGGCCATATGGAAGCTGCAGGCCTTTTTACAGATCTGGCCAGATGCCCGGCGTCGGTAAGGCCCTTCTGAGAGAGGATATACATGGATGAAGACGAGGAAGCTGAGGTAAGGGATTATGAGAAATTGGTGGAGAATGAGGCCAGGGACAGGGGTTTCCAGAAGCTTGAGGAAGTGCCCATAGTAGAAAAACTTTCGGAGATGAACCTGAACCAGGCAACGCGCGGCAATGCCGGGGGTTTGAGATGGGAGAAAGATTCAGGAAGAGTTGGCCCAGATGGCTGAAGCTGGCAGTTACCGTCAGCTTCGTATATATGATACTGGTGCTAATTTATGTCGTAATCAGGTGGCTGATAGGCCTGTGATGCCCGTACATTGCCGGGTGGCCCGTGCCCGGAACATGCTTACTGCAGCACATCATGACGGACATGGAAAAGAAAAAGAGCAAAAGACCAAATCAGTGCTGGCCCTTTGCCAACATTACCTTATCCCCATAAATAAACTATGGCTAAAACATATTTAAATCATTTCTACGGATTTCGGGGAGAGCATGAAAAAGATGGTTACTGCAGGTATAAGCGTGTCTGCGGCGATTGTTCTGGCTGCAGCGGCCTTGTACTATGCGGCTGGTCAGTCGCATGCGCCTGCTCAAAGCCTGCCCAGCGGCTTTGCCTTCGATGGGATTACGTATAACTTCACCATGGTCGCTGTTACGGCTGAGCAGCAGGAACAGGGCCTTATGAACCGCACAGTGACTAACTCAACCTTTGAGCTCTTCGTATTCAATACGAGCGCGGACTATCCATTCTGGATGAAAGACACGTATTACCCGCTTGACATAATATGGGTAAACGGGAACACGGTAGCGTATATATACAATGCAATCCCATGCTCGTCATACGACAGCGCCCAGCTTAACTGCACAATATACGATCCGCATGTGTTCGCAGATTACGTCATAGAGGCCAGATCAGGATTTGTGAACTCTACTGGGATGAAGGTTGGCGACCAGATACGGATGGTGTAGGCTTAGCTGATGCAAGGCGCTCCGTGGCATTATCCAGGTCCGAGAATCTGAACAGGTTGCCCACCCTGCCAGCATATTTGTCGTAGCTGGCGTCATTGACGAGTACTACAGTTTCATCGTACTTTGGCTTCCTGCTGTTTATCATTGCCAGGCTTTCGTCCGTCCTCTTGCTTCCTGTTTCGTACTCCACAGCTATCCTGCAGCCGCGGCTGAAAGCTATGACATCAGGCCCATAAGAGTTGTTGTGCACGAAGTTCCTGACTCCTGCAGACTTGAGATGCCTGCTTATTATCCCAGTGCATATGTCATGCTCCGGGCTGTTGTGGTTATCCGATATGTACCATGTGCCGGCATAACTGCCTCCTTCTATCTTGCAGCTTCTCAATTCCCCTGATTCGACCAGCTCCGTTATGTATCCCTGGGCATCCGCAGGCATGCGATTCTGCGCAATTCTCAGCAGATCTGCGTGGCTTATGCCCCCTCTCGCCGCCTGAACCATATCAAAAGCAGTATTGGCAGATTCCCCGCTATACCTTGAGAACTTAGCTATAACAGGACCAGCATGGCCCATCCCCAAGACCACGGCATGGCCTACGCCTATGCCCCTTAGGGCCTTTTTGACCTGCATGAACCTGCCCATCTCATTCCCCCCGGCTATGAAGTTTGCAATGTAGTTAAGCTCCTCCGGCTCCCTTACTGCGAATGATATGAACGTAGATACATTGGCTCTTAGATCCCTGTCTACGGGCTTGGCGCGCTGCGACACCGCTATTATCCCGATCCCGTACTTGCGTCCCTCCGCAGCTATCCTGCCGATTATTGGATTATCCCCCAGCTTCTGTGCCTCGTCTATCACAACGTAGAGCCGGTTTTTATTGCTCCTGGACCCTGATGCAAGCATGGCAGTGTATATCTTCCTTAGGAATCCCTCTATGTAAATTGACTGGGCTTCGGAAGTATGCAGGTTTGAGAGCAGAAAGACGCTGTTGTGCGATATCACTTGGCGCATGCTTGCGCTTGCCGAAAAAGCCCCGCTGTCTATTATCGACAGCCTTCTCTCAAGGGATTCGAGAGTATTGCGGTATGCCGCTGTCCTTGCATTTCTCTTGAATACCCTTATACTATAGAGCAGATCGTGCATCGTGGGGATCTTGCCGCGCTCCCCGGTCACCCTATAGGTATACATTATGCAGTTGTATAGCGTGTAACTCTGCACGTCCCCTAGCCTGAAGTTGCGCCTGAGCATGCCGGTTATCTCGCTGGCTTTCTCCTTTTCAGACATGCCGTCGCTCTCGAATATGTTTATGCCGCTCCTTGAGGCATCGTAGATCTTTGCAGATATGGATCCGCCAAGGCCAAGATACTCGTTGTGCGGATCGAGTATGGCAACATTGGCGCCATTTCCAGCAAGCCTTTCGATGATAAGCTTGCATGCATTGGATTTCCCTCCTCCGCTCTCGCCCACTATCATTATGTGGGGATTTGCCCCTACATAAGGGCGCAGCACAAGGCGCGAGAAATGCTTCCTTCTCCATTTAAGCGGGCTGCTGCCCACAGAAAACAGGCTACAGCCAAGCTCGCTCACAATGTTCCCAATAACCATTTCATGTTTTCCAATCATAAAACCGCCTTCCAGGCGATGCGCTTATACAGGATTAGACGTACGATATGCCCTGCATCCTTTGCTCCTCAAGCATTTTGGTGGCAATAGCATGCAATCCGTTGCGCGTGCCTTCGCTGTTTTCTTCTCCGCGAATTAGGGAGCTGAAGATGTCGAGCAGGGCCTTTGACCTCTCTCCCATCGCTGCGCTGCTCGCAGCTACGGATGCCATGTATACTGTTTCGGCTACACTCTGCGCAGGCTGTGCATTATCCTGGCGGACAAGTGACTCCAGTATAAAATTGCGCGCGGCATGGGAATAGCATCCTAGCGCCTCGACTTCATGCATCTTCCTGACAGAGCCGCCTTCAAATACAGTGGTGCGGTATCCATATCCGACAGAATTGAACAGCAGTCCTGCATCATAAAACCTCAGGTCTGCGCCAGCACGGCAGGCCTTTTCATACCTGCCCAAAAGGATCTTTTCCCTGTGCTGCTCGAGCACTCTCAGCCCCATCGAATATACCGCGTAAGATTGGGCCTGTCCCGGTATTTAAGGCTTATGAGTCAGTTTGACCTGCAGCTAGACTGCGCACGAGTGTGATCTCGTCCTTCTCGCTTATCTCGGGCCCCAGAGGAGTCTCGAGCAGCAGTGTCTTTGAGATTATGCCGGGATATGAAAGGAAGCTGCGCATGCCCTCCCTGCCTATGTGTCCAAAGCCGATATTCGCATGCCTATCCCTTCGCGACCCTAGCCCCATTTTAGCGTCGTTTAGGTGTATTGCATGAACCTTGCCGATATCCACTTGCTCGAACGTCCTATCTAGCGCCTTTTGGCTGCGTATATCGTACCCTGCAGCAAATAAGTGGCACGTGTCAAGGCAGAATCCCAGCCTGCCTCCCCCAACGGCATCTGCCACAGCAGTCATGTCCCTAAGATCGTCACCCAGGCTGTTTGCATGCCCAGCTTCATTCTCTATGAGCAGCATGCATTTTGAGCGGATCCCTAGGGCCTCGTTTATGGAGTTTGTGATATTCTCAAGGCCGCTCTCCTTGCCATGGCCCATGTGGCTGCCCATGTGCGCCACAAGATACCCTATGCCAAGCGCATCGCATCTCTCCAGGTTCTGTACAAGAGATGCCACTGACTTGGAGCGCATGGCCTTATCCGATGATGCCAGGTTTGGAAGATATGGCATGTGGGCTACTGCGCGCACTGTAGCGGCCGCTGCCTTTGACCTGAAGCGCGATACTGCATCATTGCCAAGGTAGCTGAGCTTCCAGCCGCGCGGATTCGTGACAAATATCTGCATGGCATTGCAGCCAAGCTCCAGGGCCCTGTCGAATGACAGATCTATGCTTCCCGCAATGGATACGTGTCTGCCAATATGCAGCATGAAACCCACATATATGAATCATGCCGGCCTAGTGACATCCTCCCACCAGTAAACGGTGTTGGCTTGCTCTGCGCTCATGGGAGATTCCTCCCCTCATGCATTGGAGGTGTTTTATCGGTTCTCAGTTCCCAGACGGAACTTTTCGGCGCATTTGCGTGCACCGCAGAGGTCTCGTCTCCCTGAGCGTTATTGCTTCCCTTCAGTCCGAAGGTAGCGAGCCCCCTCTTCAGGATGACTCTTGCAGCGTTCACGTCCCGGTCTAGTGTTAGGCCGCAGAGCTGGCAGTCGTAAATCCTGTCTTTTAGGGAAAGTTTGTCTTTCCCTTTCTTTACGTTGCCGCAAGCACTACATTCCTGCGTTGAATTTTCCGCAGGTACAAGCATGAAATGTTTTCCTTCCTCATGCGATTTGTATTCTGTGAACATTCTGAAGCCTCCCCATGCGCAATTGGCGATGCTTCTTGCAAGATGGTGGTTCTGTATCATGTTCTGGATTCTGAGGTCTTCGGCGATGAAGAGGTTGTAGCCCGATTTCCTTACAAGGTTATCGGAAAGTTTGTGCATGTAATCTTCGTTCTGCCGCGTTGATCTGGAATATGCTTCGTTGAGCTTTTCCTTTGCCTTCTCCCGGCGCTTTGATTGTGTTCCTGCGAGTTTGCGGTTCTTTCCTCTTTTGGTTCTTCTTTCCATTCTTCTTTGCCACAATGCAATCTTCTTCTGCGCTTTCCGCATGAACTGGGGTTTTTCGAGCCGCTGGCCGTCGGAAGTTGCGATGAAGTTATGGATGCCGAAGTCTATCCCGACGGCATTGACTGGAACTTCTGGTTTGGGGGGCTCTGCTTCTCTTTCTGTGGTGAAGATTGCATAATACTCCCCTCCTTCCTTCTTGATTGTCAGGGTCTTGATTTTGCCGGTTCTGTCCCTATGGTTTTCAATCTGGATTCTGCCGCTGAACCTTGAAATCCTGAGCCTTCCCTTTTCTATCGAGAACGAGCCATTGTCCTGTGGGTAGGTTATCGAGTTGTACCTGTCCCTTGACCTGAACTTCGCAAAGCCCAATTTCCTTGCGCCTTCCTTGCATCTTCTGAAGAAGTTTTGGCATGCCTTCAGTAGTCGGTATTCTATCTCGCATAATGTCTGGGAATACAGTTTTAGGAAATCCTTGTTTTCTGTTATTATTTCTTGTTTGAATTTGTTGAACTGCGCCATTGAGATTTTTGTTTTTGATTGGTTATGGGGGCTGATTGATTTTTCGAGGAGTTTGTTATAGAACTGCTGCGCAAGAAGCAGTTTTTCGTCTATCTCTTTCTGCCGTTTTATGTCCGGATAGATTCTGAATCTGTAGGCCCTCGTTTCCATGCTTTTCATCTTATTATCTCTTTTTTTATATACCTTTGCGATTGCGGTTAGCTCCCATCCCACCGCTAAAGCATGTGGGATTTCCAGCTCACAGTGTTAATCCATGGACTTCCTTGCAGATGCCAGAATGCCCATCTCTTCCCCTGACAGAGCCTCGCTCTTGGTGAACTTGCTGTGCGAAAGCACGAAGTCGAGTATCTCCTTGCGCTCGTCCGCCATTATTGCAGTCTTCTTGATTATCTGCACCGGATCGCTTAGAGCTGAGTACTTGCCAGTGTCCAGCGCCCACCGCTCGGCGGCTATGCTAAGCCGCATGAGCATGGATATCGCCTTCACGGAGAGCACGAACTTCCTGAGATCCTCTATCCTGCTTAGCTTATCCGAATCGTGCTGCCCGTTGCCATCTAGATATGGTGCGTATTGCGCGATTATCTCCTGCTCCCTTTGCACCAGGTTGTTTATCAGATACATGTCCCGCTGCAGCTCCTGCGCTTTGTCAGGCAGCACGTTGACATATCCTTTAAGGTCTATCCTGCCTGCCTTGAGCTCTTCGTGCAGTATGTCAACTGCCTCCAGTATGAGTTCGTCCTTGACTCGCGTTATGATGTCATCGCACAGCATCCATGCCGCAGTTGAGTCGTCATTTTCCATAAGGATATTCATACGTAGGTTAATTTATGCCATTGCCATAGCGCCAATGCAGACAGCGGAGGGAGGTGGGGCGTGAAAGGTTCCGCCCCCTCTAATGTATTCTGTGCTGCGATCTCCCTGTCGCTGATGTGCAGCTCGAGAGCGTACCAGTGCCTCTTGCAGTAACCCAACCGATTGAACTCTGCCACGCTCTTCATGTCCTCGATCACAAGGCGGACTGCCTCGCATACCCTGCCCACCATGTGGTCTGCTGCATCGATGTCGAGCTTCTCAGGAAACTCCCTTTCTATCTCCTTCCAGATCGACCTGCTCAGCCCAGTTCTCCTCCTATCTCTCGCGTTTTTTGTTCTAGCTCCCATTAAGTCACCCAGAAACAGAATGCCCATCTTTTATTGCGTCGGGCTAACGCGTTTGCGCAGTTATTCTACTCGGGTAAATTATATATACTTTACTATACGTTTATGTAGTAAAAGAAATATTTATATAGTTTATGCGAGAAATAACACTGCCAATGCAAACAGTTGGCGTCACCTAGAAACAGGGGCGGCGAAAGCCGCCCATCATGCTCCGTGAATGAGGGTTTTGGAGTTTGTGACAGATGCCTAATTCTTGGAGTAGCCTGCAAGCAGCGATGCCACATTTGTAGTGAGTTTTGAAGGAGCGGCTTCGTATCCGTGTGCCTTGAGGTTTTTTGCGAACGTCGCCGCACCGGATCCGCAGGTGTATACGTACTTTGGCTCGCATATCTCCAGGTACTGCAGCGCCTGGCTGAAATCCGCATGGTCACTTAAAGCGAATTGCACGTCAGTGCCAAACCTCATCATCTTTGCAAAGCCTGTTGCTACTGCGGTAAATATCCTGTTATTGAGGTCTGCCACATACTGCTTGACCTTCTCCATGTTGTGCGTGCTGGCTATCCACACAGTCTCATAGAAGTCGCGTTCGCCGACGCCAGCAGCAAGGTCGCGCACAGTATAGTCCAGTCTCATGCCGTGGTTTGAGTACACCCTGTTCATTCTTGCCACCCCTGTATCCACCAGTGGGGATATCCCCATGTCATTGCATATGCGTACGAGCTCCTGGGCCTTGCCCATGGCATATGCCCCGAAAAGTATGCTGCCAAACCTGCCCTTGTCCCTTATGTAGCTTTGTATGGAAGCTATGACTTCCTCGCGGTCGTCGAAAGTCACGTTGACGAACGGATACGTTGAATCCATTATGACTATGTCGGCATGGCTTATCTCTATTTCCTCTGCTGCAGGGGACTTCTGCATCTGGTAGTCCCCAGTATACAGTATTGTGCTCCCATTTTCAGGCTCCAGGAGTAGCTGCCTTGAGCCGAACATATGGCCTGAGTTGAGCATCCTCGCGCCGCTTGGCAGCGGAGCAAGGTCTATGCTGTACTTAACCCTCTGCTCCACCAGGTCCCTTGTTATCTCGCTGCAAAGTATCCTGTGGCTCTTTCTTACCCCTGAAGTGTGGTCGGAATGGGCGTGGGACACGAAATAGAGGTTGGCCTGCGGATCCCTGGTGTCAAGGGATATCCTGTAATCCCCAACATTAAGTGCCATCTGTTCGCCTTTAAGAGAATCCCATAAAAGACTTATAAATCTGAGCAGGCGAAATTAATACGGCCGTGATTTGTTTGGTAGCTGAGAAACTAGTTATACTTGGAGGTGGCCCGGCAGGCCTGTCTGCAGCCATATATGCGTCCAGGGAGGGATTCGATCCCCTTGTGATAGCAGGCTACAATCCGGGCGGGCAGCTTACGACTACCACCATGGTTGAGAACTATCCTGGCTTTCCAGACGGAATCGATGGACCCGAGCTGGTGGAGAGGATGAGGAGGCAGGCGGAGAAGTTCGGTGCTCGGTTCGTGCAGGAAGACGTGACAGAGGTGGATTTCGGATCCAGGCCGTACAGGATAGTTGCAGGAGGCGTGCAGTACGAAGCCGCATGCATCATAATAGCAACAGGGGCTAATCCCAAGATGCTTGGGCTTGAGTCGGAAAAGAAGTTCGTAGGCAGGGGGGTGTCGACGTGCGGAACGTGCGATGGGCCATTCTACAAAGGCAAGAAGGTGGTGCTTGTTGGCGGCGGTGACACTGCGATGGAAGATGCCCTGTTCCTAACCCGTTTTGCTACGCAGGTTACTGTGATACACAGGAGGGATGCATTCAGGGCAAGCAAGATAATGCAGGAACGCGTCCTGTCAAACCCCAAGATAAAGGTAGTGTGGAACACTGTGGTTGAGGAGATAAAGGGCGAAGCTAAGGTGAATGCAATAAGGACAAGGAACATGTCCAGCGGTGAGACAGCGGATATTGCTACGGATGGGGTATTCATAGCTATTGGCTATGCCCCAAACAGCGTGCCGTTCAAGGGCAAGATCAAGCTCGATGATAACGGCTACATAATCCCAAGCAACGAGGTATTCACAGACATAGATGGCGTTTTTGTTGCAGGGGACGTTGCAGACCACGTATTCAGGCAGGCTGCCACTGCAGTGGGGAGCGGGGTGAAAGCTGCGCTTGCTGCACGCGAATACCTGTCGAATCAAGGATACCAGGCTTCAAAATAGCAGCTGGGTTATCCTTTTCTGCCCCTTCCTGCTTACAAGATTTGATACCCTAACGCCCAGCTTGCGCACCTTCTTGCTTTTGTTGGCGCTGGATTCGTATAGAGATATTGCAGTGTGTGCCAGGGTCTTTGGGTCGCCGGTCATGCGTATGCTTCTGCTGTGCAGATGCTCCGTGAAGTCGTAGTACCTTAGCTTTACCGTAACGGTCTTGAAGTACTCCTGTCCCTTCTCAGCCTCTGCCCCAACCTGCATGCTCAGCCTGCTTATCGCATCCTTTATCTGGTTTGCGTCATCGGTATTCTTCTCGAACGTGAACTCCCTGCTTATAGACTTAGCCCCGTAATTTTCGGTCACTTCGCTGTCGTCTATGCCATTTGCGTATCTTATCAGCTCCCCGCCAAAGGCGCCGAAGCGGTCTATCAGCTGCATGGCGTTTGCTTTGGACAGCTGCTCAACAGTCCTGTAGCCCATGGCAGCAAGCTTCTCGCTGGTCTTGCCACCTACGCCATATAGATCTATTATCTTTTTGCCGTGCAGGAAATCCTTCACATCCTGCTCTCCAACGACTTTTATGCCATCAGGCTTGGCCTGAGAGCATGCCATCTTGGCTATGAGCTTGTTTGGCCCAATCCCAACGGAGCATTTTATGCCTACCTCTTCAAGCACTGCGTTCTTCATCTTGGATGCGTACTGCTGCGCATCGCCATAGCCCGAGATCTTCGCAGAGACGTCCAGAAATGCCTCGTCTACGCTGACCTGCTCGAACTTGCTGCAGAAACGCTTTAGTACTGCCATGACCTTGGCTGACACTTCGTCGTAGTAGCTGAAATCCGCACCAAGGAAGACTGCATCAGGTTTGAGCCTGTAGGCAGCGGATATGGGCATTGCGCTGTGTATCCCGAGTTCCCTGGCCTTGTAGTTGCACGTCATCACCACTCCGCGGCCCCTGCCTTCCTTTGGATCCGAGCCCACTATGGCAGGCACGCCGCGGATCTGCGGATGCCTGAGCTCCTCGCAGGCCACATAGAAGTAATCCATGTCGACCAGCATTATTATGCGCATTAAACCGCCGCGATGAACATGGAGCTCGCCTTCAGCGCAGTTCGCTGATGCGCCCCATGGGCTCCTCCTCCCTGAATACCTGCGCCGAGAACTTGTACAGATCTATCTCCGGCCTTCTCCAGCTGTCCTTGTGCAGGCCGGCCTCATAGCAGATGTGCTCTAGGGCTTCCTTCTTCGTTAGGCCGCCCTCAAGCGCTACCCGTGGAAGCATCATTCCGCTGTTCATGCCATAGCGTACAAGTATGCCTTCCTTGGTTGCTGCGAAGGCGTTGAGCCTGCCCTTCCAGGTACGCTCCTTCATGCGCGTTGTGGAAGAGATTATGCCCACTCCGACTATGCAGTCCCCTAGCTCCAGATGAGATACTGGAACCAGTTTCCTGTTGGCAGTCGCAGCTTCTATTGTTGCTGCAACGATCTGCTTGCCAAGCTGGCGCTCGTCTGGAAAGCCGGCTATACCGCGCACTGTCATTGTTGGATAATGGGATATGGTAACGAATACGCCCCTGCGCTCAGTATATCCTTCAAGCATGCGCTCAACAGCCTTGCCATCAAATCCCGGGGACCTGAGGTAGAGCTCCAGCGAATGCCTTGCAGCGCTCACTAGCATCTCCCCGTCAAGCGCCGAATACGCCATTTCAACCCATCAAACATGGCTGCAGCTAGAATATATATCTTTTACTCGCTCTGCCAGATGCGTGCTTATGGCACCATGGCCAGAGATGACAGAAACATATATTACCTTGACGCAGCATAGAGAATTGGGGATTGCGGCTGTTTGCCCGTAAGCCTGTTGCGGTCTTACTTCTGCCCGCAGCCATTAGCAGACAAGGGCGATTAAGATGGATGGAATAAAACTTGGGGTCGTATCTCAGACGCCTGTGGTGAGATTCGTCAAGAAGGTACGCGGAGATGACGTGCGCCTTGGAGACCTTGATGAGGGAGATTATAGCTATACTGTGGGAGGGGTATCGCCAATGGTGAGAAGCGAGCTTGGCCGCCTTGTCAAGGCTGGCGAAGTGTCCAGGGCGGTGTGGTTCTCCTTGAATCCTGGTGCACCGCGCACAATAGAGCTCACGGGCAGGATACATGTAGTGAACATCTCGCTTGACCAGGAAGACAGCAGGCAGTACACGGCGTTCAAGCAAGAAGTATGGAACAATGTGCACAACATAAGCTCTGCAGGATTCGGGGCCGAGGAGTACATGGGCTATTTCGGGTACAATTCTAAGCTCGCAAAGACAATGCTACAGCACAGCGAGACTGCGGATCTCTTCGAGATACACGACTTCCAGCAGCTGCTGCTTGGAGCCATGCTGGGGCCTGCTTTCCCTACGGTATTCAGGTGGCACATACCTTTCGTTCCGCAGGTGCTGAACCCAAAGATCAGGAAGTTCATAATAAACGGGATGGAAGGCAACGACGCCATAATAGTGAGCACCAAGCGCGACCTCGAGGGGCTTATACGCGCGGGATTCAAGGGCAGGGCCTATCAGGTTTACCCCCACATAGACATAAAGCAATTCGACAAGCCCACAAGATCGAGCATGGCGCAGCTCTGCTCGCAATACGCAATCAAAGACGATGATTTCCTTGTGGTAAATGTGGCCAGGATGGACAGCATAAAGTCGCAGGACGATCTGATAAGGGCCATAGCCATGATAGACCGCAAGGACGTGAAGCTCATGCTTGTGGGAAACGGCTCGTTCACTTCGACTAACCTGGGCCATTCTATTGGAAAGAGCTGGCGCGGCCGCCTGGAGCAGCTGGTAGACAAGCTGAAACTGCGCGGCAGGGTGATCTTCACCGGCTATCTTCCATCTGAGATGCTTAAGGACGTGTACGGAAGGGCAGACCTATTCGTGCTTCCATCCAGGACAGAGGGATTCGGGCTGGTGGTTGCCGAGGCTTGGCTGTACGACACGCCCACCATAGTAAGCTCCGGAGCAGGAATCAGCGAGCTTATAATAGACGATATAAACGGATTCGTGTTCAGATCAGGCGACTACAGGGAGCTTGCTTCCAGGATAAGGCAGGTGTACCGTGACAGCAGCCTTGCAGAGAGCCTTGGTAGGAACGCCAGGAGGATGGCAAAGAGCTGCTCGGTAGAATCCAAGATACCTGCGCTAAAGAACATATACGACAGCACAATAAGCGAGTTCGGGTGATTCAGTGCTGCCTGAGCCCGGTATGAAATCCGGCTGAGGGCTGCGTAGTAAGAGCCCTGCACAAGCCGAAAGGACTCGCAGGTGATGAACACGCCCAAAGCTGGCATGGGCCCGATGAGATTTGAACTCATGGCCTCTTCCTTATCAGAGAAGCGCTCTAACCAAACTGAGCTACGGGCCCCTTGAGTGATTGATTGTTTGCAAGGGTTATATATTTTCCCTAATTGGGGCTTTTTTTATCTGGGCGGAGAACTTCCTGAAGTCTTCTATCATGAGCCGATGTTTGTCCCTAAAGCGCAGCGCAGCTGCAGGATGGAACGTCACCATGTACTTTGTGCCGTCCTTTTCGACTATTGATCCGTGGTTCTTCTCGACTTCGCCCCTGCCCAGCATTGCGGACGATGCCAGATTTCCCATGAGGACCATATAGTTTGGACGGACTATACCTATCTGCCTATCAAGAAAAGGCCTGCACAGATCGACTTCGCGCTCGTCCGGAAGCCTGTTCTGCGGAGGAAAGAACTGGACTACGCTGGTTATGTATGTGCCTGATCTGTTGATGCGCACTTTCCTGAGCACCGAGTCGAGCAGCATGCCGCTTCTTCCCACAAACGGCCTAAGCCTCTGGTCCTCGTTGGCGCCTGGCGCCTGGCCTAGCAGCATCACTTCCGCATCCAGCCTTCCTTCGCCAGGCACAAGCCTTGTGCTGAGCCCCCAGCCAGGCACCTTGGCAGGCATAGCTGCATACTGGGCATTAAGCGCTTTCATTGCATCCATCCTCCCGATGTACGATTTCGCTTTGGATATTATCCTTGCAAGGTCCTTGAACTTGAGCTTCCGGATGGCGTCATCGCATTCCGCCCACTCATATCCAGAATGCTCATCGGATATGGTGACGGATGAAGAGCCGGTCTGGGCAAGGAAGAACTTGACGCCCTTGGAGATGCGCTGGCCGCCGCTGAAGAAGAAGTAATGCGTGCTTTCAGAGAAGAATGGTATGAACTGCGGCTTTATACCTGTTTCCTCCAGTATCTCCCTTCTGGCAGCCTCAATTGCGCTCTCTCCCTTCTCTATGTGGCCCTTTGGAAGATCATACTCGCTTGCGTCCTTGCGCGCCCTGCTTTTCCTCTTTAGCAGAAGGAACATTGTACGCTGCCCATCTTTGCGGAATACGAATGCGCCTGCTGAGTGTTCGAAGCTTGTCATGAAACCACATTCTTGATAAAACAGTAACTGCTATCCACGCGGCCATTGAATGTATTGGTATTGAGCTGCGCCAGGTTGGCAAGCAGATCGTAGAAGTAGCCATATGGGCTTATGCAAGTCCCGCTGCCGCCCTGCGCAGTTATGCCTATGACATACATGTCTACCAGATAAGTTTCTGCGCCTGAGCGGTATGGCACCGTGGAATGGTACACCACAGTATTGTTCTGCGCGCGGTAGAGGTATGCAGTGTATGGGCCGTTAAGGTATTCCTTCCATTGCCATGCGGACGATGCGTTCTTGGCGAAGTCTCTTTCTGCAGTGCTGTTTTTGTCTGCAAATAGCGCTATGGCAGAGCTGCCTGGACCCGTAGCGTTCTCAAGCACAAGGGCGATGCTCCTGTTACCCATGCCCATTGCCGCATAAACTGCCCCATTGAAGGATATATACGAAGAGTGCAACTGCGGAGCAGAGCCCCACGTGAAGTCAGGATTCTGACCCAGAGACTGCAGAGGTACTGAAGATGCGCTAAGGTAGCTTAGCGTCAGCGCAAAGTAGACTATGGAGAATGCCACAGCAGCAGCTACGCCGGCAGAACCATACCTGCTGCGCTGCCTTGACGGCCTGGATCTTGGATATGAAAGCCCGACCCAGCGCGCAAGCAGCAGAGTTACGATTATGGTCAGGTAGAAAATGATCTGTCCTGCTACAGAGTGCACGCCCAGTATGGAGTTGCTGGGGCCGTAGAAGAACCATGCGAAGGCTATTGCCAGCAGGCGCAGGTAGTTGAGCGCGATCAGAAGCGCAGCGCCGATGGCCACCCACAGAACCTTGCTGCGCATACTGCCGTCTAGAAGATATGCCACTGGGATAAGAAGCATTACAAGCCCTATAAGAGCGCCTATGCCAATGCAGCTGTTTCCTATGGCCACGTTGTTGATGCCAAGCCGCAACGTTATTGGTGCGGAGAAACTGAGGTTTGGAAGCGCCAGCTTGGCAGGATAGTAAACTGCAAGAGTGTTGAGCGATGCGAACCCAAGGTTCGAGTTGATCAACGGAAGCAGAATGACAGGGGAGGCGAATGCCGCGTACACTGCAAGCCATGCAAATGCCCTAAGATTTCTGTAGCCGTAGATCAGAACCGCAAGTGAAAGAACGGCAAGAGGCAGCAGGAGCGTATCCACCCTGTAGCTGAAAAATGCAGGGCCTAGCCAGGCTCTCAGGTCAAGGCTCAGGGCGATTAGCAGTATGAATATGGCTATCCCAAGTGCAATGCTTCGCGGTCCTGGCGCAGGCCTTAGGGATGAGGATCTCTTTAGCATGAAAAGAGCGGATACGGGAAGCATGAGCAGGGGCATTATTATGTATGTCGATGCGTCGGTATCGCTTATGTATGGCTGGGTTATGGCTACGGAGCATGCAATCACTAGAGCAAGTAACGCGGTTATCAAATACAAGCCAAAGCTGCCGCCTCTACTTATCTCCACGCAATTGCACCATTTGTCCTCAGTCGATATGGACATCATCATAATTCAGTAGTTACTCTTCTCTTCATAGGACAGCAGTATATGGGAATAGCACATATAATATAATTATGCAGGCATGGCCTTGCACTGCCTTTTTTAAAATCTCTCGTTGACATATGTAGGCGATACCTATGGGTTGGGAGATGAACGGCCAGACTTTCCGGTACATGATAGTGTTTGTGGCAATATTTTGCAGCACTGTGTTCGGATCTGCAGTAGTTGTGCCGTCGAACATAGTCGCATACCTTCCAATAACACTGACGAACTACCAAAGCTCGGCAGTGGCTGCCAATACCCCAATCGCAATAGGGGCAACCAATGCTTTCAACAGCAGCATGATAGGCTTCGATGCAGCTGCATACCTCAGATACGAGACATGCAGCCTCAATAATGCAGAATTCTTCCTAGCAAACGGCACAATAATCAACTCGTGGCTGGAGGGCAACATGCTAAGCGAGGGCACTTACAACGCAATGTGCACATCGGATTCCTCGGCAAATGCCCTTGCAGACAGCGCGAATGTGCTGTACTGGATATCCTATCCATGGCCTTCGTCATTCTTGCCTGCCAACACCGCAACAGCAACTCAGAATACGATATATATGGGGTGGTCCGGAAATACTGTGAGCGGTTCTGGCAATCTGCTCAACGGCGTGTTTGCTGGAGAGGCGCCGCAGCTCTCCCCAAGCTACGGAGAATATGATGACGGTGCAAATGTCTTCAGCTATTACAACGTAAATCCCAGTTCTACAGCCGGATGGACGATAAACGGCGCAGCAGGATTGTCCAGAGTCATACCGGTAGGAGAGCACTTCGGAGCTGTAAACGCGTTATATGCAAACAGCTCCAGTGGGGACTACATGTACAGCTCGGTACCAGGATTAGGGGCTAATGAGATAATATCATTTGAAGTATACACATCAGGGCTGGGAGATTTCTTCTTTCTCACAAATTCGACTGGAAGCGGTCAAATGGCAAGGCTTGATGGCAGAGGAGGCAGCGATTTCTCAGGACTTGCGCAAACAACTAGCTGGACAGTATGGAATGCACCTGGAACCGGATTAGTCGAAACGAGCGGCACGTGGTACAAATACGATATCGTAATAACGGGCAACACTGTAACGGGATATGTCGGCAGTGTATCCAACAGCCTTGCGACATTAGGAGAGGAGACCAATTCAGAGCCATCCCATAATAATGGCAATTATATCGGCTTGGTAGGAGATGCATTAGGTGGGCAGGACTTGACTTACTGGGATGGCATTATTGCCCGTACCTACCCTCCAAACGGCATCATGCCAGGCTCCACGTTTGGCAGCGCGCAGTATGTTGCCCCGGCACTCTCGCTATCCAATTCAACATCCCCAGACAGTATTGACGTAGTGATAGGATCCCCGTCAGACAACGCGCTAATAACTGCAACATGTGCAGGCAGCGACACATGCCAGATATGGAAAGTAGGCGGATCTTCGGCGCTGGCCACAGGAACCACTACTGCAACGCTGCCGTACAACGCCCTGCCTGCAGGATACAGCGGAATATATGCAAATGATGTAACTAATGGCGCTGCAAGCGCGACTGACTGGGTGCGCAGGATAAGCTTTGCGCACGAATCCGCAGTAACCCTTGCAAACAGCCAGAATGCCGCGGTATCTGCAGACACCCAGCTGATGATAACCTTCAACGCGCTCAACTTTACAGAGTGGGAATCCGATTCGCTCAACAACACTGCAATAGCATTCCAGAACGGAACGGTTGCATATTCATGGATAGAGGGTAACGTGTACAACCAGCAGTCTGCGGCAAACACCCTCTACCAGGCATCGAATGTTGTAATATGGTTCAGATCGCCAAATACGGACACGTTCCTTGCGGCTGACACGGGCACCGCGACTTCAAATACAGTGATCATGGGCTTCGATGCGCCATCGAACAGCCTTCTTGACGGCAACTTCGTCGGGGAGGCTCCGCAGCTCTCCTTTGCCTACGGCGAGTATGATGATGGAGCGAATGTGTTCAGCATCTATTTCAATGCAGACACGCCTATATCCGATTTCAGCATGGCAAACGGTATCAGCATGGCGCATGCTACGAGTGCGTTCGGCTCCACTTCTATCGATGTACTAAAGTACGAGTCTCAATCAACATCTACTGTTATCGGGATTGTTTACAATTCAGTATCTATCCCTTCGGGGAACTATGTAGCAGAAGCAAGTTTCCAGTCCAGCGGAAGTGGAACTGCATTCGGCATTGCAGGATTCGGCGATACACCCATAGCAGGATACTCTGGTTCTGGAAACGCGATAGATATAGAAACCCAATTCAACGGATGTTATGTTGATGGACTATGGTCAGATCCGACTTACCACCAGGGCGGCACAGATTGCCAAGGATCCGCAACTGCTGATTGGAGGCAGGCATCGATAACATATATTGAAGGAAACGCTGGTTTTACAGGTTATATAGCACCGCAGCTTTCTTCTACAGAAGGAGGATATACGATAAATGTTAATGCAAATCCAGTCAGTTCGGCATCAGGTCTTTACTGGTTATCTGGATCAGATTTCGCCGGGTCAGGGGCATACATAAATTATAACTGGGCAAGAGTTCGCCTTTACCCTCCAAACGGAGTCATGCCAACGGCAACCTTCTCTCCTTCAAACTCATTTTTGGCTATCCCTGCCATAACCCTGCTATCGCCTTCTAATGCAGTATCGGGCCAGAGCGTTACGTTTGCAGCCTACGAGACAGGCGGAGCCCCGCCGTACACCTACAATTTCATGGTATACAATTCGGTCACCGGCGCACTTGTGGCAAACATGCTTGGCGCATCGAACACCTTCTCCTATGCCATACCTGCAGATGGCAACTCCCTTGTAGCCAATGTCGTCGTAACCGACAGCGAGGGATATTACGCAAACTCCGTGCAGTCTGCAGCCATAACAGTCAGTTCCTGCCCTGCTGCATCTACGGTCCCTGCGAACGTGTTCTATGCAGCATGCATGGTGCTTTCGAACACAAACCCGGTCCCTTATCCTGCGAACATGCAGATAATGCTGCCGATAAACAGCCTCATTTATAGGCCATATGAGGCAGGCAGCCTTGGGAACATCGAGTTCTTCTACGGAAACGGGACTGTGATAAACTCGTGGATGGAGGGCAACGCGTTCAATGAAAGCTCAGCCCCATCCAACACCCAAACCAATACGATATACTGGCTCCTCATCTCTCCTGCAAACGTTTTCCTGCCGGCCTACGGCGCGAACGAAGTATACATGGGATTCGCGCCGCTTTCGTATTCCCTGTTAAACCAATACAGCACCGGAGAGGCGCCGCAGCTCTCCCCAACCTACGGGGAGTATGATAATGGGGCGAACGTGTTTAGCTTCTATGACAACTTTGCCGGAAACAGTCTTGGTTCAACGTGGTCTACAACGGGAAGCGGAACAGCTGCAGTAAACAATGGATTGGCCGTATCGGGTACAGTTTCAGAAGGATTGAACATAGATGGGCAGATTGCAGTGGCTTCGCCAGCCATAGTAGACATGTATGTCGCAAATTGGAATGCCACAGAAGCGTCAGCTTACACGGACATAAGAGTGGGATTTTCTGACACAATAAATAGCATATCCAACTATGACTCGAGGATTGACCCGAGCAACCCTGGACCAGGCCAGGTGGGAGGACCGTATTACCTGTCAAGCTCACGCGGATTCACTTCAATAGCCGCAAGTGGTGTTGACAATACAAAACCATTCATAAGCACACTGATATGGCCATCCACAGGATATGAGGAGGTGCAGATAGATTACGGCAGTTTGCCAGGAAGCACGATTAGCGGAACTGACACACAGTATCCTCTGCCAAGGCTATATTATCCAACACTGATATTTGGCTCTAATGGCGCCAGCTGGTACGCAACAATACAATGGATTCGCACGCGCTCCTACCCTCCAAACGGAATCATGCCGTTAGTGGGCTATGAGGGCGTTAGGAATTACACATCATCGCCATCGGTCAGCATAGCGGCGACACCTTTGCCTTCGCTCATCGCTGCGGGTAATACGATCGCATTCAATGCCCTTGTAACGGCGGGCGCGGCGCCTTTCGCATACACCTTCCAGGTTTACAACACTGTGACAGGTGCGGCCATAAACTCGCTTTCCACTTCGTCAAGCAGCTTCGTATTCGCAACCAACTCCAACCTCATAGGCAGCACTATTGCAGCAAACGTGTTTGTCAGGGATGTCCTGGGCAGGACGGCAAACAGCGTGCCTACTGGAACATTTGCCATCGTGAGCCCGCCCCCTGCCACAAACGCTACAACAACAGTAGGGCAGGGAGGCTGCGGGGGCGGGATCTGCGGATCAGGCGGCAGTGGAGCATACGGCACCACGGCCCCGACTACCTTGCCAACCACATCCGTAGTTACATCGTCAACTACAACCACCACGGTGCAGGCAACCTCAGTAAGCACTACGGCGCCTACTACCACGGTACTGCCGATAACAGTAAAGCCCATCCCGCTTCCCGGATCGGTAAACGCGACCACAGTAAGTGTCAATGCGTCAGTTGATACTCCTGCAATAATCAATTTCTCTTCGGCAAATGCCACAGTCAAGATCTATACTGTCTCCCATAACAGCAGCAGGATAGATGTGCGCATACAGAACCTGAAAAAGCAGGTGCTTGTGCCTCCAGGCGCATATGTGATATCGGCAGTGAATATAAGCTCGCAGCAGAGCCTTTCGTACCTGATAGAGACCATTTCCTACCCATGCGGCACTCCCTCATCCTCCATCGCCCCGTATGAGCTTGTAAACGGAGCGTGGGTGAAAGCTTCCAATTACACAGTGGATGCAAAGTCATGCACAGTCAGCCTCACGATCCCTGGGAGCAGCGCCGTAGTTGCGCTTATCTACGGAAACCTCTCGCAGGCCCAGAGCAGTCAGTATCTCATCTACACATCCATAGCAGTCGTGTGCCTTCTTGCAGGAGGAATAGTAGCCTATGCTTACACTCGCAGAAGAATAGGCAGGCAAGGCAAGGGCAGGGTTTTTAGATGAGGCAGTACAGATATCTCCCGCATACGGCAGACATGCGCTTTAGAGCCTACGGAGATGGATTTGGGGAGGCGTTGGAGAACGCGGCGCTTGCGCTGCTAAATGCAATGCTGGATCTTGATAGAGTAGCTAAATCAAGGGGCAGGCTAGTCAAGGTGCCAATACGCGAGACTGCATACACGCAGCAGGAGCTGGTGTGGTTCACGCTTCAGGACATACTCTCAAGAATAGACGCAAGGAAGCTCAATGCATATGAATTCAGGATATCAGGCATACAAATGAAGGGCAAGAAGCTGCATCTTGCAGGCACGCTCATGTGCAAGAGATCTGGAGAGGACAATGCGCTGCTCTCGGTTAAAGCCGTGACCCCTAACGACCTCTTTGTGAGGAATCATGGCGGAAGATGCACCATACAGGTTGTTGTTGACGTTTAGGTTTCCCTGCTTCTTGTAAGCAAACTGATATCGGGACACAGGGCATTTGCCTTTATGCGGTGCGTATTGGCAGGCTGCGTTATGGCCGCATCATGCAGATTGCTTGCGTGCAGGGGCGCCAAGTCCCTTGCGCTCTATGCCTGCCACTTTATCAAGCCTTCTCTTGTGCCGCTCTTCGCCGGAGAATGGGGTGCTGAGCCATGCGTCCACTATCCTCTGCGCGTGGTCTGCTCCGGTCTGGGCTGCGGATAAGCACAGCACATTGGTATTGCCATGCTCCTTCTCCTTGATTGCTGAGTACTCGTTCCAGCACACAGCTGCGCGTATTCCTGGGATCTTGTTTGCTACTCTTGCCATACCGTTGCCCGACTTGCATATGAGTATGCCTGCCCCGCCGCTTGCAAGAACCTCCATGCAGACCTTCTCGGCATAGTCAGGGAAGTCATCGTCCTTATCGTATTTGTGCGGACCCATGTCCCTTACGTCATCGCCCCTTGACTTCAGAAACCCTATGATGACCGCCTTGAGATCCAGGCCGCCATGGTCGCTGCCTATAAAAACGCTCTGATGCTGCATGGTTGTACGCCTTTGTCAAGAATACCTCTGCGCGAGATCGCCTATCGTAGTTATCTTTATGTCTTCGCCCTCCATGGCCCTGTACCCGACATACAACCCGTACAGCCACAGTATTATTAGAAGTAAGGAGAACAGAAGTGACAGCATGCCTACGAATGGGCTCAAAACAGCAAATATTGCCTGAAGCACTGTTATGAGTATGCCGTAGAGGACTGCCTGAACGGAATGGAACCTTATCCTCTTTCCCCTGCTTCCGTATATGAGATATACGGCTATCCCCGAGAGCCACAGGACAAGATAGGAGACTAGGTACAGAAGCTTCAGGTCGTCCCCCCCGTTCCCTGCCTTAGCGGCTTTATTGCCATTGGCTGCCATGGTTAATAGCTACTGCAGCATAATATAAAAAGCGTGCGCAGGGAGTTAGGAAGTTGACAAATAGACGCAAAGCGAAGACAGAGGTGTTAAGTAACAAATCCATAGAAATGTCTTAACTAGGAAAAGGTATTGTAACTTCCATAAAAATGGGATAAAATAAGGCCTTTTGAGACCAAATGTCAACTTCCTAAGACAGAATGCATGCCGAATGCTTTATATAAATAGTTGCCCACTAATACCTGAAGGGGTCGATATGAATAATGCGATATACGCAGTGATAGCTATAGTAGTGATAGTAATAATAGTGGCTGCAGCGCTTGCGCTTACTGGCAGCAAGTCGCCGGCAGGCAGCTCAACTACAGTTGCAACAACAGCAGCATATAGTTATCCTACAACGGTATCAGCCGCCACTAATACCACAAATACCGTAACCACTAACAGCACAAGCTTAAGCAATTCCTCAGCCACATGCACAGCATCTAACAGCTCGTTTAGCTGCTCTGATGTGCTCTTCTCAGCAACTAACAGAACAGGACAGGTATATGCAACAATAGGGCAGAACACTGGCACATACTGGAGCGGATTTGGAGTCGGCTTTGCGCCAAAGGGTACCAAGATCTCTGGCGGAATACCCGAGATTGCGTTCTACTCTTCCGCATACCCTAACCCAACAGGCGGCAACCTGACAAGCGGCAGCACGGTGCACATGCTCGTCTACAGCGGCAGCAACGTCACTGCGCCAACATCAGGCACGCTATGGGCATGCTTTGTGAATTCAGGCACAGTGTATGTGGCAACTTCAGGATGCTCTACATCAGGAGGCCTTCCTGCACAGTATGTGATGATAGGTAACGTTACCACCTGAGCCCGGCGCAATCTGGGCCCCAGTACTGCGCAGGCAGTATTTAGCAGCTAGCCGAGCCTCGGATATGCATGCAGCTTGAGAAGAACCAGTAACTGCGCTTTGGTACGGTTTTCCAACATCAAAACCGAAATTCGTAGAATAGATATATATAGTTGCTGCGCCCCACAATACTTCGGGGATGGGTAATGTCCGTACTAGAAGATTCCACCACAGTAATGCTGGTATGGGTCATAACGGTTTTATTCAGCCTGGCGTTCGCATTGCTGGACTCCGTAGTAGGGGTTGTTGCAATAATGGCGTTCGCCAGCGGAATCACCGTGGTGCACCTCATATCAACTGTGGAGGACATAGGAGCTATGCCTAGCACAGTGTAAACAGGGAATAGCAGGCTTGGAGCGTGTTTATTGAGCCTAGCTTTGGCAGGTAGCCATATTGCAAATCGCTTTGAGGCATGCATGAGCTGGTGGTCGTGCATTGGCAGGCGCAAGTATCAGTTTACAGAGATTCCAACAGAATTTGGAGAGGCTGAGCTGGTGGGATAAAAGTAGCTATCGTAGTTTATCAGCGCAGCGGTTCCTGCGCCGTTGCTCCAGTCGTTTAGTATTCCGTAGTAGTTGGATCCCCAGGAAGCACCGTTGGGGCTTGCAGTGAAAGTTCCCCCAAACTCGAAGACGGATGGCAATGTGGGCGTGACCCACACCACGTAATTAGTGTTCTGGTAGTAAGTGGTGCCCCCGTTGATGATGAGGCCATTGTCCACGATCACATTGCCGTAGCTAAGGCCAACGTATATGCTGCTTGGTACAGTAGCTCCGCTGAAGTCCAGATAATCATTGAATACCTGATTGCCGTTGTCATAGTACCCGTACGACTCAGTCCCGTAGCCGCATCCTGTGCCGGTGTTCCACGGCTGCGGGCAGGAGAGCTGCGGGGCCTCCCCGGTGATAGTGTTGCTGAGCAGGCTTGTTGAAGTGCCCGCCCACCCAAGGTATATCGTGTTCTGTGTTGCTGTGCCAGTATCTGCGGCAAGGAACGTGTTTGTTGGTATCCTCACCCAGTACAGCACATTCGCGCTGTCTGCAAGGGCATTTGCCGAGGAATCTGATGTGCATGTCGAATTTGCTGCGTTCTCGTTGATGATGTTGCCCTCCATCCACGAGTTGAGCACGGTGCCGTTTGCTAGGAAGAATTCTGCAT
>JAJZJQ010000028.1 GCA_021851065.1 Microcaldota archaeon | reverse complement strand
GAAGGACATTCGGGAAGTAACGCCTCTGGAGATATTGTAAGACCTTCGCACATGAAGGCAGATGTCGCTGAATCAGGAACTACACAGGTGGCATCATGACGACCAATCTGAGCCATCTTGGAAGCCCGCAGACTTTCAGTCGTGGGAGGATGTCACCGTTGTTGGAAGGATCCCGCTCCATCTTCCCTCCCATCTTCCATGTACCAAGCCCAAATACCGGAATACCGAATCCGCTGTTCAATCTCTTTACAGGTATCTCCATACGATTGCATTTTCCAGTATGCGGGCCCGACGGGATTTGAACCCGCGACCATCACCTTTCTTCATAATTATAGAAGGGTGCTGCTCTATCCAAGCTGAGCTACGGGCCCATCCATTCGTCATAATCCCATAGGCCGAAGAGCTTTTTAACGTTTTCCGTTATCGCGCTGGCGCATTGCGCAAAGTCAATGCCTTTGACCTGCGCTATCCATTCGACTGCCTTTATCACATCGATAGGGCTATCTCCAACAACAGGAGAGTCTGTCTCAGCCGCGATGCTGCTGATGCGGATATTTCCTATTATCCTTTTTCTCCTGCCTGATTCCTGCGCAGGTATGGAAATGAGGTTGCCCATGTCTGCCATGTCTTCAGCCTGCTTCTCGTCACCCTCGAAGAAATGGAACATGGCCCTGCTAACACCATGCTCCTTTACGATGTCTATTACATCATCAATAGCCCCTCTTGAGTGCACTACTATCGGGACATCAAGCTGCTGCGCGACGGCTATCTGCCTTTCGAAGACCTTCTTCTGCAGCTCCTTTTGCGCACCAACTTTGTAATCAAGACCAACCTCCCCTATGCCTATTATGTTCCTATTCTGATCCACAAGCTGCCCCATCTCGTCTATAAAGTCACCATCCTTTTGAGCAGATTCCGGATCCACTCCTATAACCGCAAATACTGATATTCCGTCCGCTATCCTTGCTGCAGAAGTGCTCGAGGATCTGCTGCCCCCGGCAGTTATTATGGCCCTCACGCCCCCCATACGCGCATCGTTTATAACCGTTGGGATGTCATCGAACATGTCCAGGTGGCAATGTGCATCGATAAGCTCATTTCCAGAGGCACTGCTTTGGGCCTGGCGTGTTGACTGCTGCTGCATGCTTCTCGGTATCAGCTTGCACGCCTAACCTTTATTAGCTCTTGCGGGATGTGGGTGCCATGCATATATGCCATCCTTCTTATTAAGCCGTCAAATGCACGGCTCACGAACTTTATCCAGGTCTCATGCGATACTCCACTGGTTTTTGCCCCAGGCTGCGAGATTTTTGGCATCTTCCACATCTCATCTGCATACTGCACTCTTTCTCCAGACGGCGTCTCTACTGTCGGACTTATTGTAACGTGTCTTTTGCCCTTGTTTCTCAATGTGCTCTGCACCAGGATAAAATAGAAGTCTGTTCCATATATCTCTCTTGTCCTAGCAAGCCTTAATTTATACCTCTGCCCGCATGAATTGTGGAATTCAAAAAGCACTCTAGCTCCTCCGGTGTCAACCAGGAAATCAGGGGGATACCCGTCGCCTTTGCTTGGTTCGAATACAAAAGGCTCATAAATCGCAGTCCTCCCTGTAAATTCCTGGTACTTTAGCAATATGGCCTTGAAGCCTTCCTCGTACGCGCCCATTACTCTCGTATCTGTACTCAAATAATTTCTATTCCTTATCCTATAGCTCTCGCATCCCCTTAACAAATCACTCAAGTCCGGTTGTATGTTGAGCCTGTCGCTGCGTATAATTCTCCATCCCTGTTTCACCAACTCCCCTGCCCAATGTTGGTTTTGCGATTAAGTATTTATGGGTTTTGTAGAACTTTACTGCATTGAGAAATTTATGCCACGGCAACTGCAGCAAATCCCAATAATGCAATACGGCAGCAATCTCATCTTCCATGGCATACAATATGATTGCCATTACTGGTTCCACTGCATTTGCAAAAAGTAGCTAACCATCAAGGCTGTACTGGCCTATTATGACGCTGTTCTGATCCTGGTTCACGTGCTGCCCCTCCAGCGCCCCTCCTTCATCCGGACTCCACGCTGTCTTGCCCTGCCACATTGAGAAATTAGCATCCTGCCCCTGCCCATACGGGGAGAATAGCCAGTTGCCAACATATGTATTGTTGTTGAAGTGGTTATTCTGGTAGTAAGTGATATTGTCCTCTGCACCGTATCCTGCGGCTCCTCCATACGGCTCCCCAACCACTCCTGAAAACAAGCCCATAATCCCGCAGCCTATGTGAACTGGCGCCAATCCAAGGCCACATTCAGATTGGGTGAAATTGAAAAGGAAATAGTTATTTGCAACTGTGACATTCTGCGTTCTCCACATACACGCCCACCACAGCAAGTTTCCAGGGGTTGCATTCTCTATGGCACTTACTGTGCATGTACTGCTGTTAAGCCCCACTGCAAATGCATCCTGGTTGCAGCTGTTTCCAGGCCTCGAATTCCCGCAGAATCTTGATCCATCCTCCCACAGCGCTATGCCTCCATAATTATCCAGGAACGTATTATTGGTTATGTTGAACTCATAATACAGATTCCCTGCCACGCGGCTTCCTCCAGCGTTAGATATGTATATGGCCGGCCCCATGAAGCCAGCTGAACTGGTTCCGTCAACCTGCTCATTTCCTATGAGGGTATTGTGCCATATCTTTGCATTGACTCCCAGCTCGTAATCTATCCCAATCCCCCAGTTGTTCATTATGTAATTATTGCTAAAGTTCTCTTCATCATTGTTACCATCGCTCCATATCCCTGGTCCATAGTTATTATGCATATAATTGTCCGATATCGTGACATTGAAGTCATTATTCAGCTTGCCGCCTCCGCTGCATCCACAGGCAAATGGCGTCCTGTCTATATTGTCAACGTTGTTGAATGATATCTCATCGTGCTCCAATTTTATAGGCGGCATCTTCTCAGCATCGGCTACGGTGGATGTTGTATTGGTGGACAAGAATCCAGGGATATTGCCATTGACTCCTCCCGTATTAACTCCGCCGCCTGAGTTAAAGCCATAACCTCCATTCTGCGTCAGGCAATCATATTCTATCACGCCTCCATAGTCGAATCCTATTGCAGCTCCTTGGTCGTTGATGAATGTATCATATTTGTAGGTCCAAAACGGATTAAAGTTCTGGTCAACGTCATCAAAGCTTGACGGACTGATCGGCGCACCGAAATTCTCCACAGTAAGGTACTCCAAGGTTATGTTGGTCTGCCCTGCAGGGGCGGACAATGCATCACCGTATATATGCTCTCCATCTATTATCACATTAGGCGCGCCTATTAGTGTGTCACCGTTCTTAAGGCTTGCTATGCTGGTATAGTAGGTCCCTGACTCTAACCAGAATGTGGTGTAGGCAGGGCTATTCTGTATCATTGTCCCAATATCGGATGAATTGATTGCCACGGAGCCGTACGGCTGTGTTGTGTAAGGGGATGTAAGTATGGATGCATTTCCGCAGATATGCGCTGGCGGGCTAGTCACGGACCCGGTAGCAAGCGCACTTACCGGGGGCGCAAGCGCATAAGCGCAGCCAAGCAAAAATACCATGCAGAATAAGAATGCAACAACAGGCAGCTTAATCCCTACAAAAATCCTGGTAGGCAAACCGTACCCGGAGCCTTTGTTACGCATATTTATAAGTTGCCTGATGGGTATATATTACGCGAATAAAGCGGGTTTATACTGGGGTCGCATGGCAAATAATCCGAGGATAACCTTATTTCTGGCAATATCAGCAATGGCATTAGCGTTTGCATGCAGCTTTTCGCATGCAACCTCATACGACAGTGTAGGGGCAAGGACTGCAGCAATATACACATCATACCAGAACCTGGGCACGCACGGCCCTGACGCAACTGGGCTCAACATAACCAACATAACCGAGTATTCCCAGGTGCTCTTGGTAACAAGTTCGGTCAGCGGGTCGTTTGCATACAAGAATGTGAGTACGTATTCCAGCGTGTATTACGTCCTGAATCCCGACAAGCTAAATGAGATAGCAAACGCCATGCAACCAAGCGCAAACACTGTGGCATCCTCTGCCAACATGCCTCCATCATACGCCTGGACGCTGGTCAACATTACATACAACGGCCCTGGAGCTGCATACAAGTTCGTTGCCGGGCATCCTCTTCGCATAATTGTAACCGGATACACCAACAACTCCATATCCTACGGCGGATTCGCTGCATATCCAACCATGGTAGCAAACGCCGTAACTTCAAACTCAGAAACCTTCCTCATACCGAAACTGTTCAATATAACCGGAGTGTACTTTAACAGAACCATGCCTCCAGGCCAGATTAATGTATCATTCTGGGATAAGTCATACACCAACCCTAACAACGCTGTCGAATTGGCGCATCTTACAGATGTACCTGGAGGCCTGATACTTTATGGGCCAAAACAATTCAAGACCTATTATTCCGTAGATCCTGCAAACGTGCCTGTTAAGTATGATAACACTGCAGGAAATTCCATAGTGAACTTCACTCTTGCCCAGACATACGCCGCATCCTCCCCCCTTGCGCAGGGTCCGCAACAATACTATACCTATTCGATGAATACCATAGTTAATGGGGCTCCCACTGCAGCGTTTGCGTTGGGCATAGTAAATACCTCTCTAACTTTTGACAGCGGCTTAATGCCATACAGCGACAACTATACTGCATCCTTTGCAAGCAATAACGTCGGCACTGTGAACGAGATAACTTATGTATCTTCAAGCGGCACGCAATCCATACAGACAGGATTCTCTGACGCTAGCGGGAGCAACTTAACTTCCATAAGCACTGGGCAGAGCAATGCATACTCTGACATAGTTACCGTAGGCCTTGCAAGACTCCCGGAGTCCTACATACCTCCACAATCGGCATCGCTTATTCCGCAGCCTTCCAAGGTGTCATTCCCATATCCTGTGTACTTTAATGCCACAGTAACGTATGGAGCTGCGCCATACACCTATAACTTCACCGTATTCAATGCGCTTACGGGCAGCATCGTTGCAAATATGCTTTCCACAAACTCTCTAGCATCAAATACCTTCGTATGGCATACCTCATCTGCAGACACTGTATATGCCAACGTCACCATCATTGATGCAGACCAGAACAAGGTGACTTCAAACGATACTGGGCTCATATCCATCACAAGCTACGCTCCCATGTCTACCCCTTCACTCGCCGCGACGCCGCATGCACTGGCCACAGGCCAGGCTGTTACATTCACTGCATCAATCCCGTCAGGCGGCTCAGAACCCTACATTTACAATTACCTTATATACAATTCATTGACAAACGAACTTGTTGCCAACCAGCTGTACTACGGTGTTTTGTCTGCTACAAATACGTTCGTCTGGCTCACGGATTCCCCAAACACAGTATACGCCAACGTAATAGTTACTGATGCATCTTCAAATACTGTAAACTCCGTGCGTACTGGAAACATATACGTGGAGAACTTCCAGATTCCCACTCTGCGCTTCTCCCCACAGGCAGTGGATGCAGGCCAGACGGAAACGTTCATAGCATCTACTTCGGGCGGCACTCCCCCATACTCGTACAGCATCATGATAACAAATTCAAAGACAGGAGAACTTGTATACGACGATATCGCGTCAAGCCCCCTTGACACCAACACGTTCGCATGGACTGTACCCTACGGGTACTCCGGCAGCACTTTTTTTGCCAATGCCATTGTCACAGACAGTATTGGAGTAACTGTAAACTCAATCACCATCCCAGGCACCACTGTAACAAACACGCTATACACATCTTCGGATAATTATTTCTCCCCATCATCAATCATACCAAGTCCTTCAGGTGCATTAATGTACCAGATAGCCTACTGGCCAGGTATAGCTGCCGCAATCAAGGCAATCAACACCACAACCAATGACTTCACCACCATAGCTCCATTTTCATCCTGCTCCGCGCCAGCTGGATTCAACTCATCAGGAACTAGCTTCTACATGGTCAATGAATGCTCTCCCTATTCGGTCAACGTAATAAATACCTCTACTAGCTCTATAACAAATACACTGCCCCTAGACATTGCGAATATGGGCCTCACTGCATTGGGTCCTGCAACTATGAACCCCTCCGGCACACTTCTTTACGCCGTTGCAAGCAATGGGGCTACCAATACGCTCAGCGTTATCAATGTAACCTCTGACACGCTGGTCAGCTCCATGCCAATTGACGGAGTTGGGCCATGGCAGGATGTTGTACTAAGCCCATCCGGCAGCCTGCTTTACATAGCAAATGCGAATAACAGCGGGGAAGGAACCGTAATCGCGGCAAACGTAGTCGCAAATACTATTGTAAAGACTATCAACAACGCGGGATCTAACATAAGGGGCATGGCTATAAGCCCGTCTGGGTCGCAGCTATACATAACCGGATACTCTATCTCCTTCTACGTGATCAACACAACAACATACTCGGAAGCAAGCTATGGGGATTCCACTGACGCTAGCACCATTCCCCCTGCTATCAGCCCATCAGGAGCATTCATCTACATTGCGGATGGATCTTATGTGTATGTCCTATCTGCCTCTACTGACAAAAACGTTGGCATCATATACGCCTGCAATACGAACGTGTCCGGGGCCATATTCGATGTCTCAGGAATGGCTATAAATCCATCCGGCAATGCGGGGTGGACTGGGTGCGGAAACCCCAACGCGCATGGATACACAACAACATTCCCTGCAGTGCCTTACATAGCAGTAAACCCTCCTATGACCATATCTATTTCTCCATCTTCAGCTTCAATAGGCACAGGACAGCCGATAACTGTATCTAATTCTGTGTCTGGAGGCACAATGCCCTATGTTGCATACCACTACAAGGTATTCGAGTATGGAAATGCTTCTGCAGGAGCAGCCAATGTTATGATTGGCAATAACAGGATAACATTCGAATCATCAGGTACATTCAACGTCCTTGAAGAAGTTGTGGACAGCGACGGAACAACTGCATATTCAGCAAATAGCGTGATAACTGTCGGCACTGCGACCACCACTGTCGGTTCAAGTCCAGGCGCAGGTCCCTCTGGAGGCGGTGGCGGCGGGGGAGGGGGCGGTGGCGGTGGAATTCCTGTGCAAGTAATTCAGTTCGCCACAAAGGCCATTTCTAGCAATGGTCTAGTCACATTCGACAACCATACCATAAGCTCAAATATCACGGGCAACGTTATAATAGAAGGATACCATCTTTATGACCAGACGCAGTATGACACCCACACCGTCAAGATAGACGGCAAGAATGTCACCATAACCATAAATTTCATCACTCCAACAACTGCAGGCATATCTGTCAACGGGGCGCCATACACCCTGTATGTTGGGCAACTTATTTCCATTAACGATCCAATATATGTAGACCTTATGTCCCTCTCCTACCTGCCAATCGAGCAGACCGTTAATATTGATGTATTCTCAATAAACAAGTCTACAGCGTCCTCAGCGGGCAGCACTACTATCCCATCCAATCTGCTTACCACTCTATCGACTCAGACTACAACTGTTTTAGGCCAGACAACACGACAAACCACAATAGCCACGCATTCCAACGGCTCAGAACCAAACGACGTAGTTGCGCGAGTCTTTGCTGTGATACTTGCCCTAACAGTTATAGTTGGCATAGCCTACTACCTGATAATGAGGAAACGGCATCCATGGGGCTGGCAACCATTTCGGATAAAACGGCCGCAGCCACCACCTATCTAACGGGCTAAATGCTCTATGCCTTCAATGATATTCTTGCCAGTTTTCCGTCATTTACAATTCCAGTAATCCTAAGCCCCGCTTTTTCTGCTGCATCATCAAGCTCTTTCATGTTAACCGCGTGCGACTCGATACCAAGCGCCCTTCGAATCCACGAATCGCTTTTAATGTAGTCGTATATCCTGATCTCACCGCTCTTTCCGAGCCTGCTCTTGAGGTAGCGCAGCGATCCGGACTTGTCCTGCCAGTGGTGAAAGGACAACGAGGAATATATAAGGCCGAACTTCCCTGCAAAAGGAACATGCCTGCTTGAGCCTAACGCCACTCTAACCTTGCTGTTTCCCTTAGAGTTCTTTTTTGCAAGGCGCACCATGTCTACCGAAGGGTCTACGCAGTAAATCTCCGGTCCCTTGCTATGCCAGGCAAGGAGCGCTACCGGCATAGGCCCGCATCCAACATCAAGCATGGCCTTTACCTTTGACTTCGCAAGGTCGCTGGCGACAAATGTGTGGATGCCATGCAGCCCGCGCATTCTGCGCACAAGATCATACAGCAACGATGTCGCCGGTCCAAAGCGCTCTTCTCCATCAAGATACAGGTTCTTCATGCAATGACTCCTGTCGGATGCATTGAATGGACTCCGCGGGATTCGAACCCGCAACCTCCTGCATGCCATGCAGGCGCGCTACCGTTGCGCCAGGAGCCCAGCATAAACATCTTGCACGCTAGCTTAAATAACCTTCAATACTGATCCGGCTGCACCAAACGCGCTTCACACAGGAGAAAGGAAGAGTATGTTGCCTCCCCTGAGCAGTATCGTGCCGAGCTTAGCCTTGAGATTCCCTTCTTCAAGCTCCTCTGCCCCGTCAACGACAATATTCATGTGGGCATCGAACGATACAACCTTTCCGCGTATATCTGTCCCATTCTTTAGCCTTATCATTACCTGTTGTCCTATGGACTTATTTATCAAATCAAAGGGCCTTTCCTGTGTCATAAAAACACCATAGTATAGTCTCTGCGCAACTATTAAATACCTGTTGTAGCCGCATCCGCACGTCGCTATTTCTCTTTGTCCTTGCCGCCCTGCGGCTTTATCTTTGCTAGGTCTTCCTTCTTTATGGCAAGCCTAACCGAACCGGTGCCTATCGGAATCTGTTTCCCTACCAGTATGTTCTCGGTGACTCCACGCATAGGGTCTACCTCGCCGTAAGCTGCAGCCTTCACGAGGTGCTTTAGCGTTTCCTCATATGCAGCCCGTGCGAACACGGATCTCTTCTCTCCGCTAAGCCCGTGCCTTCCAACTCCCTTTATGGTTCCGGTTGCTGTCATTGCGTCTGCAATAAGATTAAGATGCCTGTCATCTACTGATATCTTCTGCTCCTTGAGGGTCTTTGCCAGCTCAAAAGCTAGTGCATTCCTTGCAGCTTCTATGCCAAAGAGCCTGTATACTGCGAAGACGTCATTTGTTGTCGTCCTTGAAGTATCTACTCCCTCGATGCCCATTATGCCCTCTATGTTGCTGCCTGCCGATATAAGATAATACTCTCCGGTCTTGTCATCCTTCCTTATCGTTGCCTTTCCTGCTCCATCGACACCGCTTACAAGCATCTTCATCATCTTTATCGATGCGGCGCGTATCTCCTTGAGGTTCTTGGTATGCATGTTTATTATTATGCCTCCCTCAGCTATGCTGACATCAACCTTCCCGAACTCCTTCTCTATGCGCGATGCCACCTGCCTGGCCACCAACCCCTCGGACTCAAGCGACTGCATGTCAAGGCTTATCTTTATCTTGCCCTTGGAGAAGTTCTCAAGAATCCTCTTGGCTATGCTGCTCATGCGCACCTCATTTATCTTCCTTAGCAGCTCCTCGGCCGACTCGAATTTCTTGTTCATCTTGCTGTCAAGATAAATGTATGTTACCGGTGTGGATGGCTTCTTCTTAGCATCTACAAGCTCTATTATCCTTGGCAGCCCGGATGTCGATATGGTCGACTCGATGCCTGCGAGGTGGAACGATCTCAGGATCATCTGCGTGCCAGGCTCGCCTACTGACTGCGCAGCTATTATCCCTACCGGATCCCCGTATTCCACATAATACTTATTATTGGGCTTTGCCATATGCTCACCTTCCAGCCTCATCCATCTTCTCGAACTTAATGTAAATTGGGTTTATCTTGTCCCCTCCGTATATTGTCTCAACGAGATTGTTGTTTGCGTCCCTCACGCTGTAGTCCCCATAGATGCAATAGTCCTGCAGGGCGTTAGACAGCCTTCTGTAGAGGTATCCTGATCTTGCTGTGAGAAGCGCCTTGTACACTTCAGATCCCCTGGATCCTACTGCATGCATGAAAAGGTCCGTGGGGGATAGCCCAGAATAGAAGCATGTGGTCACAAATCCCCTCCCCTCTGGCCTTATGTCTCCTGGCGCTATGTGCGGCAGGACTCTGTTGCTGTAGTATCCTCTCCTTATCCTTCCTCCGCTAAGGGTGGCCTGCTGGCCAAGGAACATTGTCATCTGCTCTATGTTGAGTATGCTGCCTCTTGAACCCGAACGGGCCATCTCCACTGCCGAGTTATCCGAGCTCTCGTACCTTAGGAGCGTCTCACCGGCTTTGTCCCTGACAAGGTTAAGCTCAGCTATTATCATCCTCTCAACCGACTGCCTGAGCGTATATCCTATGAGCGGCTCGAGCTTCCTGCTCTTGTAGTCCTCTATCAGCTTGTTTATCCTGGCAAACGTCTCCTCGAGTATCCTCACCCTCTCCTCCTCGAGCTTCTTGCTTGTTGTGTACTCCCTGACTCCCACAGTCACTCCCATGAGGGTTACGTAGGCGTCTGCAAGCTTTGACGATACAAAAAGGAACCTCTTGAGCTCCTCATATCCAAAATCCTTGCCTATGCATACCAAAAGGCCGTTGTTGCCCCTGCCATAGGTATCTTTCGTTACAATGCCTTCCACAAGCTTGCCGTTCTTTATTATGAATGGCGCCTTTCCGGACCTCCCTTCATAGTTCATGCCTTTTGGCAGCAGCATGGAGAATATGTCCTTGCCCCTGTACAAGCCGTCCTTGCTAGGCTTTGGCAATTCGTATATGCCTATTAGCGAGAGCAGGTACACTGCGTACTCCTTGCTAAGCAGCATGTCGTCTTGAGTCAGCAGGTACATGCCGGTTATTCCGTCCTCGTTGTTGGTTATTATCACATCCCCGTCCCTTGGCGAGAATATCTGGTACTGCGGGCTCATGAGATACTTTGCCTCGGCCTGCGCCTCCAGGTTCTGCGGAACGTGAAGGTTCATCTCGTCTCCGTCGAAGTCTGCGTTGTACGGAGGCGTCACGCAGTAGTTCATCCTAAACGTCTTGCCGCCAAGCACCTTGACCTTGTGCGACATTATCGAAACCCTGTGCAGCGAAGGCTGCCTGTTGAACAGGGTTATGTCGCCGTCAGCCAGCTGCCTTTCCAGTATGTCTCCAACCTGCAGCTCCTTTATTAGCTCCTCCCTGTTGGCGTCTATGACTCTCTTCCTCTTCCCGTCCCTGGATATGACATTGACGACTGACGGGTAACCGGTGCTGCCAAGAAGTTCCCTGGCCTTGTCTATATTCCACGCAGTTACGTAGAAAGGAACGGTAAGCTTTGATGCGATCTCTATTGGGACGCCAACCTCATCAAGATTGATGTTTGGGTCTACGCTTATTACCGTCCTGGCAGAGTAGTTGACCCTCTTTCCGCTCAGGTTATACCTAAACCTGCCTTCCTTGCCCTTAAGCCTCTGCGCGAGGGTCTTAAGCGCCCTTCCAGACCTGTGCCTTGCAGGCGGTATGCTCGCCGTCTCATTGTTGAAGTACGTTGTGACGTGGTACTGCAGCAGTTCCCACAGGTCATCTATTATTATCTGCGGCGCGCCTGCATTTAGGTTCTGCTCAAGCCGCAGGTTTATTCTCATTATATCGACAAGCTTGTGCGTCAGGTCATCTTCGCTTCTCTCCCCGCTCTCAAGCGTTATAGAAGGGCGCACATTAACCGGCGGAACCAGAAGCACGCTCAGTATGAGCCACTCCGGCCTGCTTGCAACCGGATCTATGCCAAGCACCTCAAGGTCTTCCCTGCTGACCTTTGAAAGCAGGTCCTGTATCTCGTTCGGCTTGAGCTTGTAGTCATCTACGTAGAAATATGTCGGCGGGGAGAACTTAAGCTTGCCCTTTGCAGCGCCGCACCTCTCGCACTTCTTCATGTTCTTGAGCTTCTTTAGCATGGACTCCGAGCCCTTTTCAGGGCCTGCGCCGTCTGCCTGCTGCTCTGCGATGTCCTCTTCCGACATGTCAGACAGTCTTGGCAGCACGCTGCTGTACTCTGCCATGTGCTCGTCGCTTAGCAGCAGCCTGTGGCAGCTCCTGCATGTGGACTGCAATATCATGTATATTACTTTGGAGAATTCCGAGTGTATTACTGGCCTTACCAGCTCTATCCTTCCAAAATGCCCGGGGCATGATTTGGCGCGAGCGCCGCACGTCTTGCATATAAGCCCCGGATCAATGACTCCCATGCGCTGGTCCAGAAGGCCTCCATCTATTGGGTATCCGTCTTCATTGTATGTGTCAGGCACGCTAAGCTTCACAACGCTGAGTTTCATGGCCTCCTCAGGGCTCAGTATCCCGAACTTTATGTGGTCTATTACCTCTGTCTGCATGATCATCACTCGTTAAGCTTTATGCTCGGCATTATGTGCAGCGAGCGTATCTCGTCCAGCAGCACCTTGAATGCATAGCTTATTTCAACTTCCACGAAGTCGTTGCCCTTGCATATGGGGCATACCTGCGTCTTCTTGACATGGTCGTAGTATCCTATAGCGCCGCAGTTCTTGCACACCAGAACATCTGCCCTGTCGCTCTGGTCAAGCAGCCTTTCCTTGAGGAGCAGGCTAGTACCATAACCTATAAGCGCATCTCGTTCCATCTCTCCGAACCTGAGCGCTCCCTGCCTTGCTTTGCCCTCCGTAGGCTGATGCGTGAGTATCTGCACTTTTCCTCTGCTCCTCACCTGCATCTTGTTGCTGACCATGTGGTATAGCCTGTTGTAGTACACCACTCCATTGAACAGCATTGACTTGAATGGCATTCCGGTTATTCCATCATACAACATCTCGTTGCCATACTCTTCGAATCCATGCTCCTTAAGCATGCGCCCATAGTCGTCTATCCTGCTAGTTCCTGCCTGTGCGAATGCAGTGCCGTCTACTATGGAACCGTGCACTGATCCTGCCTTTCCTCCAAGCATCTCGAGCAGGTGGCCAAAAGTAAGCCTTGTAGGTATGCTGTGCGGGTTAAGGAGCAGATCAGGCACCACTCCCTCTGCCGTGAACGGCATGTCCTCCGGAGGCACTATCAGCGCCACCACTCCCTTCTGTCCGTGCCTGCTTGCGAACTTGTCTCCGTTCTCAGGCACCCTAAGGCTCCTTATCCTCACTTTTACTATCTTTGTGGCACCTGTGGATTCTGTGAACACAACGCTGTCAACCACTCCTCTTTCTCCTGTCTTCAGCACCACTGTGTCATCCCTGACCTTCTCTTCAAGCCCGCCTGCGCCAAGGTTCTCCTCAAGGAACCTGGGCGGAGCAACCTTTCCTATGAGCGCATCTCCCTCAGCTACGTCCATCTCTGGCTCTATTATGCCATCGTCGCTTAGTTTTGAGTATACGTGCTCGCCCATGTAGCCATCAGAAGTAGGCGGAGGCACCTTGAACCTGTCCCTCTGCCCTCCGGGGTATCTCCTCTCCTGGTCAGTGTATGTCTTGTGGAACATGCTCTTTCCAACTCCCCTGTCTACCGCAGCCCTGTTTAGCACTACTGCATCTGCCATATTGTATCCATAATAAGTGGATAAGGCTACTACGAAGTTCTGGCCGCTAGGGTGGTTTGTAACCTTTGCGGTGTCATATGA
>JAJZJQ010000007.1 GCA_021851065.1 Microcaldota archaeon | reverse complement strand
ATAGTAAAGATTGAGAAGGATGCCGAGACCCAGGTCATGGTGGGCCATGCTGGTTTCATAAAGACTACGGAGGACATATACGAAGCGGTGATGGGCGCGGTGCCTGGAATAAAGTTCGGGATTGCATTTTCCGAAGCCAGCGGTCCCTGCCTTGTCAGGAGCGAAGGAAACGACCAGGAGCTTAAGAAGCTTGCAGAGCGCAACGTTCTTGCTATTGGAGCAGGTCACACGTTCATAGTGATGTTCAAGAGCGGGTATCCAATAAACGTAAACAATGCGGTGAAGGATGTATCTGAAGTAGTTGGGATCTATTGCTCTACGGCAAATCCAGTAGAGGTGATGGTTGCGCAGTCTGTGCAGGGGGGCAGCGTGTTAGGGGTTGTGGACGGGTCCTCCCCGAAAGGGATAGAGAGCAGCGAAGACAGGGAGAAGAGGAAAAGATTCCTAAGGGATATAGGGTACAAGATGTGATCGGATGCAATCGGCGTTGCTTGGAAAAGAAGAGGCTAAGAAGGCCATAGCGCTCCTAAGGTCGAGCTACAAGGATGCACATTACTACCTTGACTTCAAAAACGACATAGATCTGGTTGTTGCGGCAATAATATCGGCGCAGACGCGCGATGAGGTGGTAAACTCGATTACCCCGGCTCTGTTCAGCCGGTACAGGACGGTGCAGGATTACGCCAGAGCCGACGAGGCTGAGCTGGCAGGCTACATAAGCAGGGTCAGTTTTGCAGCAGCAAAGGCTAAGAATATAATCCGCACATGCAGCGCCATAATGGAAAGACATGGTGGCAAGATACCAAGAACAATGGAACAGCTTGTGGAGCTTCCTGGAATCGGAAGGAAGACTGCGAATACAATACTCATAAATGCATACGGCATAGTAGAGGGCATACCTGTAGACACGTGGGTCATCAAGCTGTCCGGCAGGATAGGGCTTAGCGGATCCAAGGACCCAGAGGGTATCGAGAGGGACCTTATGGGGCTTGTGGACAGGGAAGACTGGAGGAATTTTGGATATGTGCTAAAGGCGCATGGGAAGGCGATATGCCAGTCACAGGTTCCTTTGTGCAGCAAATGCGTGATAAATAAACTGTGCCCAAAGAACGGTGTTGCCAAAAATAGATGAGCCAATGGAATGCATAGCAGACCTGCATCTGCACTCAAGATACGCAATGGCATGCAGCGAGCAGCTTACCCCAGAGGGCATTGACCAGGCTGCAAGAGAGAAAGGCATACAGGTAGTGGCAACTGGCGATTTCACGCATCCAAAGTGGTTCTCAGAGCTCAGGTCCAAACTCAGGGAGACATCCGAGGGATCCGGGGTTTATGCGCTCAATGGGTCGTCCACAGGTACAAGGTTTGTGCTGGAGAGCGAAGTGTGCACTATCTTCGAGGACAACACAGGAAGGACACGGAAGATACATCATGTCATATTGGCCCCCAGCATGGAGATTGCGGAGCATGCAAACCTGGCGCTCTCAAGGTACGGCAATCTTGGCAGCGACGGAAGGCCGGTGCTTAACGGACTCACCCCTGCAGGACTTGTTGAGGAACTCATGGGGATAAGCAGGGATATTTTCATCTTCCCTGCGCATCTTTGGACCCCGTGGTTCGGGGCTCTTGGGGAGTTTTCAGGCTTCGACTCGATAGAAGAAGCTTACGCAGACCAGGCAGGGAACATACATGCATACGAGACAGGCTTGTCATCCGACCCTCCCATGAACTGGACGGTATCCAAACTTGACAGGTATGCCATCTTATCGTGCAGCGACGCCCATTCACTGCCAAAGATGGGCCGCGAAGCCGTGGTTCTTGACTTGGATCATAAGAGCATGACATTCAACGATCTCACAACAAAAATCAGGGATAAGGAGCTTAGAATGACTGTGGAATTCTATCCTGAAGAAGGAAAATACCACTATGATGGGCACAGAAACTGCAACGTGTCAATGTCCCCGGAGGAGTCAAAAAAGTACAATGACAGATGCCCAAGATGCGGTAAGAAGGTTACCGTAGGCGTGATGCACAGGGTGGCTGAACTTGCAGACAGGCAGGCTGGAGAGAGGCCTAGCAATGCTGTGCCGTACGTTCATGCCATACCACTTCAGGAGGTTGTGGCGTACGTCACGAGGAAGAGTACAGTATCTCAGTACGTAAAAGCCACGTACCTGAAGTTGATAGAGCGCTTTGGAAGCGAGTTCAATGTGCTGCTCAGCGCAGGCACGGAGCAGATCGCCGAAGTTGACAAGGAACTTGCACGGGCCATACGCATCGTTAGGGAGGACAGGGCCCACATAGTTCCGGGCTATGATGGCAATTTCGGCATAATAGACATATTCAATCAGGTGAAGGAGGAGAAGGAAAGCGGTACACAAAAGCGCATAAGTGAGTTTTAGAAGCGAATTTGAAGGAAGTGAATTTAAACCTTTATGGGTTTATTCTAGCATGCGCACATACTATCTGTTAGCGATATTAGTGTTAACATTAATGGCGTCTCAGTCGTTTGCATACACGGTCCACATCAACGCCCTTGCCGTCCTCCAGGGAGCATATACTGGCGTAGCTACCCCGGTGTACCTCAACGTTACCAAAGGCACAGGAATAGTCTCAGTGCACGCCGGCAATGCAACGGTGGCGCAGGACACAGTGCAGTCAATAAACTATGCTGTTGATTACGCAGCTTCGTATCTTGGCGCAGACAAGAACGCATACAACTACAACTTCACCATCGTCTCAGGGGGATCCAACATATCTGGCCCGAGCGCCGGGCTTCCGTTTGCTCTCCTCTCGATAGCGGCCCTCAAGCATGAACAGCTTCCGGGCGGCTTTGTTGCTACTGGCACAGTAACGCAAAACGGTACAGTTGGGGAGATAGGAGGAATATCGGATAAGGCAAGGGCGGCAGCTAAGGCCGGAGCAAGATTCCTGATAGTCCCGTACGCCCCTAACGACTCTTTCGAGTACAACTTATACTACGTGTCCCAGCAGGCATACGGCATACCTCTTGTGGAAGTGGGCAACGTATCGCAGGCAATTCCTTATGTATTTGGCAATGCTGCTGCCATGCCGCTGGGCTTCAACATAACAGTCGATTACAACGCATCGCAGTTAAATTCGACATCGGCAATATGCCCTTCGTGCGCAGCGCAGGACTCCAACTTCACAACACTTGTGAACAGCACATTCGACCTGCTCTCATCTGCAATAAGCAATATAAACGGCACGGCTTTTGGAAGTGCCAAGAATCAGCTTATGGGGCAGATGGACCAGTATAAGGAGATAGGCTCCAGAGGTTATCTCTACTCGGCATCAGATCTTGCATTCCTTGACTATCCGGAAGCGTTCCTCCTGGATAACTACAGGGCATACAATGTAACCTCAGCTGGCGCGGTGATAAACAACATATACGATTACTGCATCTCCGCAACTGCGCCGCAGCTCACCACCTCCAATTACGAATATGTAGTCAGCGCAGAGGCAAGGTATGCGTGGGCTATGACAGACCTTGAAGCAGCAGGCGAACAGCTTAATTCATCCCAGAGCAGCGACCAGGTATTCGCGGCCTTGGTAACAGCCTCACGCGCTTATGCCTGGTGCAGTGCGGTGCAGGTGCTGTACAACACCTCATCAAGCATGGGAGGCACGCCTGTTGCACAATCGGACCAGCTCCAGAGCTACGCATCGTCCCAGATAAGACAGGCCATGGCCAAGTACGGCAACCAGCTATATGTGAACGAATCGCAATACAGCTATAACATAGGCGAATATTCAGCAGCGCTGTATTCGCTTGCATATGCAAACACATTCTACAATACCAGCGCCAGTACAAACCTGAGGGCACAGAGCAACGAATCAGGCATATATTCGATGATTACATCTTCTCTTGCCTCTGCCAATGGGGTATGGCCAAGGGAATTCGCGCTTCAGAGCTACTTCTATCTCCAACAGGCGTCTTTGGCGCCCAATGCATCTGCAGCTTCAGCTGACCTTAGCGCAGCATATTCCACGGCGCAGCTGTCTTTTAACATAGACTCCGTGGACGCTAAGATATCCGGCGGTCTTGTTCCGGTGAACTCGACTCTTGCTGCCCCTACGCCGCAGCTTTCACAGATAGAAGGTGAGCTGAACCTGGTATACGGGGTGGTGATAATTCTCATCATCGTAGTGATAATCACCCTGCTGATACTTATCGTGCACATCATCGGTCACCGCAAGGAAGGGAACCAGCCAGTCAGAACAAGGAGAGCCAGATGAGCGTAGACCCATTCTGCAACACAGATGAGATAAGCGGCACCATATTCCACAAGACCGAGCACTTCATGATACTTTATGATATAAGGCCCGTAGTGCGCGGCCACGTTCTGTTTATACCCAAAAGGCACGTAACGGATCTGCTTGAACTGACAGGCGAAGAGGTTGGGGATATGCACAGGACTTTCGCACATGCAATACCTAAGATACTTGGAATTTACTGCCCGAAGGAGCAATCATACGACATCACTTCGCAAATAGGGGCTTATTCCGGAAGGACAGTTCCGCACCTCCATTTCCATCTGCTGCCAAGGTCAAAGGATGACGGGTATCAGGGAGAGTCGTCATCAAGCATCTACGAAGACCTGAAACTGGAAAAAACCCATTTCAGCAGGAAGGATGTAGATGCTGAGGTATACTTGCTTAGAAAGGAATTCGGATATAAACCAGCGCCGAGACCAGTATGAATATCAGGGCTATGGCCATGCCTGCAAGAGACATGTTCCTTGCGGCTGAATAAAACCTCTTTTTCATCCGCGCGAATATTGCCCCAGAGTATATCAGCATGCTTCCGGCTATGGATATCGGAATGAGGTATGCGGCATTGCCCCTGAACGGGCTGGTGTACGCGAACATATACATGCTGATCGCAACTGCTATTACATAGAAGGCCAGAGCAAGCGAGGCAGCAGGCCTTTTGCCCATAATTACTGGGAGAGTCTTGGCCTTCCTTGCAGATATGTCGCCACTGTAGTCCCTAACTGTGCCATCTATCTCCCTTGCAAGGCCTGCTACAAATATCAGGAAGAACACCCCAACAATCGGAAGGTTTGGGAATGACGCCACCGCGTAGCTGCCAAACAGGAAAGGTATTGCCATAGACAGTGCAACATATGCATTGCCCACAAGAGGAATGGTCTTGAGTTTGTAGCTGTACAGCACTGATAGCAGTGCGAAACCTGCCGCTATTGCAGCGCAGTATATGTTTATCAGCACCGCGGCCCCGACGCCGATTGCTATGAATGCCGCAGTGATGTAGATTGCATCTCTTCTGGACAGCTCTCCGCTGACCAGCGGCCTTCTCTTCTTGTTCTTCTTGTCTGCATCAATATCGAAATAGTCATTTATTGAGAATGCGCTTGCGCCAACAAAGATTGGCGTTACGATGCTCAGGATCAGCACGGGAACGGGAGGTATTGCTGCAGCCAAGAGCTCAGCAGCTACGACTGCAACGATCAGCATGAGGCTGTGCTCAATCCTGACGAGCCTAAGCACAGGCATTAGCTTCATAGTTCACTATTAAACGGAAAGGAATATAAACCGAAGAAGCCACAAACCAGAACGCTGAGGATAGGCATAAATATTGAAAGCAGCAGAGATTATTATGCCAAATAATCCGGGAAGAGTAGCAGGAGACTACAGCATAGGAGAGAAGGAGGAGGTAAAGTACATAGATCCTGGAAATTTCGGCGCCATAAGGGAGCAGAGGCATATGGGCAGGAAGGTATATGCAGCAGCGTTGGCTGCAGCGGCGTTCATTGTCTTGCTTGCAATAATATACTGGGCGGGAGCATGATCGATGGAGAAGTGGATTTTGATTCAGGAAAGAAACTCGTGCACAGCGGAAGCAAGGTGTACGTGTTCATAAACAGCTTCGCCGACCTGGAGCTTGTGAAAGAGGCTTTTGGGGAGGGCGAAATCAGCGATATTGACCTTGGAGAGGCCAGGGGGATAATGTTTGAGCAGTCCAAGCAGAGCGCTGATGACATGAAAGGCAGGTTTGACAATTCCCTGATAGTGTGCCCGCATGGCAGGTCGTCGTTAAGGTTCGTGCAGGCATTGGCAGGATACGGGGTGAAGGCGTACAGCCTGCACGGCGGCATTGAAGGCCTGAGATCCAGAAGCTGACAGGTTTCCAGTATAACAGGAATTGCTGTTATTTTAGCAAAAATCGGCATGTTTAAGAATCAGGAATTGGAAAAGAGCTTACTGATAAGCATGAACGCTTTTAATAGGGCAGTAAACAGCCATCAGCTTGAAATGAGTAGCCTTAAGGTTGCTGCGCAAAGCAGGCCAGTCAATCCGGGCAAGACTCTGGCGAAGCTGCACGCAGAGCGCAGGAGGCACAGGATACTTAGGGGTGCGTATGGGGCGTTATCGGCCGGTAGCGCCGTATATGGTCTTGCAACTCTTCCGGCTACAACTGACCTGCACGTTTCATGGGAGCCTAAAATAGAAAATCTTGCGGTTTTGGCGGTGGCTGGATTTGCTGCACTTAAGGCCTCAATGCGCAACAGCAAGGTAGGGGAAGTAAGCAGGCAGATAGATCTGGTAAAGAGGGCTAGGAGAGACTCTTAGCGCTTCTCAGGGATTGGAGCCGCTGCCCAGCAGCCTTACCACAGTATCATCATTAACCTCGCCAAAATCCAGGTAGAATTCGCCTATGGCACGTAACAGACCAGGGAGATAAAGACATACAATGCCGTCTGCCTCCCTGATTATCTCCTGTGCAACATCTGCAGGCGCAACTGGTACAGCCACGGTTATGCTGGACGGTTTCTTCTTCCTGAGATATCTTATGGCAGCAAGCATGGTGTAGCCAGTAGCTATGCCATCATCGACTAGTATTATGTCCCTGCCGGAAAGATCCAAAATGCCCAATGCTGCGCAATATATGGATTTTCTCCTATCGATCTCGGCTTTTTCCCTCTCGATGGCCCTATCCACGTACGCCTGATCTGCGCCGGCAACTGATGCCGCGGCACTATCCACGTAGCTGCTGCCATCTTCAGCCACTGCGCCTATAGCAAGCTCGGGATTTTCCAGGGCGCCAACCTTTCTTGGAATAGTTATGCCAAGAGGGCATCCGAAACGCCTTGCAATCTCATGCCCGATTACTACGCCGCCGCGCGGTATTGCAATGACAATCGCTCCGCTGGAAATGCGCCCTTCAAGAGCCTGCGCAAGCAGCCTTCCGGCTTCGCTGCGATCCTTGAACTGCATAATATACGCTTGCTGTGCCAGTATAAAAAGCAGGGTAGAATGGACGCCATTTCGCGCATTTGGACAAAAGGCGTAAATAAGCAAGCGTATAGAATAGTATCGGTAAAGGCAAGCGCAGCCTAAAAATAAAGCGGGGTTCTTCGAGACGCCTTCCGTGCGCTTTGCGGCGCCCTTCCGTCTCATGGCTGCATCAAGAGTCTGCTCCGGCTCCGAGGCGCGGCGCACTGATAGTGAATTAGGTGGATATCTGAACATCTTGGGCATGAAAGAACGTTGATTGAACACCTTTCCGATATGGTACTTTGCAGAGGGAAATAATGCTAAAAAGTGATTTGTCGGCTATAAATGTTCATTTATTAATCTAACTAGCTAGAAGGGGTTATCGTCATGCCTCTTGTGGCCCACCTTGTTATCGGAGCAGCAAGTATGTTGCTTATAACTATTACCATGAAAGAGATTGTGAATATGGCGTCAGAGTACGGAAGTGACATGGAATAAACCAGGCTTGAGAGTACTGCTACTCCAAGCCCCTTCTGCATGAGCGAGAATATCAGGTTCTTGTTTGTCCTGGAGAAGCTATGCATCCCTATCCCTATCTCCGGATACCTGACCAAGGCAAGCACTGCAACAGCTACTACCGCAGCCATAAGATAATCTATCGACAGTATCACGATCATGCCAATGAGTACAAAGAAGAAAGTTCTAAGAAGGAATTCGAGCTCCTGCTCTACAAACTTAAGTTTCTTATTGCTGATTATGCCCCTTAGTCCTATCAGCCTGCCGAAGAGTTTGTCGTTTCCCAATATTATTGCATAAATGAGTACTGCTACTACTGCAGATCCTTGCAAAAAGTCCACCAGGCCATAGAGAAGCATCGCTATAGCCAGCGATGCCAGGTAGTTATTGGCAACCTTGATTATGCTGCGCGCCACAAGCCACGCAAATCCCGCTAGGATTCCTAGCAGCACCGGCACGCTCAGGTAATCAATGAGATACTGAAAGTATGAGTATGCAGTGAATGACGTGCCGTTTATTGGCAAAAGAAGGTAGAATGCCAATATAGCAAAGACAGTGTTGAATGTGGTTTCCATTAGAACTATATTGTATATGCTTGGTGCAGTCTTTAGCTTCTTCGCTAGTGGTATTACTATTATCGTAGAGGTTTCGCCTACTATGATGCCAAGCAGTGCGCCGTATAGGAGAGGCCACCCAAACATATAGTGCATTACAATCGTAAGTGCGATGCACGAGAGGGTTATATCAAGGAAGGCGAGCAAAAGGCCCCGTCCACCAACACCGTGGCCATCCCCAAACTTCATTATCCTGCCGCTGTTGAACATTATCATGATCAGCGCTATGCTGCTGAATAGTGGAGTGAGGTCCCTTAGGGTTGAGGTGTATGCCAAGGGCATGAACTGCCCTATCAATATGCCTATGAACATGAGTATTAGTATCTCCGGTATCCTGGTTACCCGAAATATGGCTTCCCCTATGTAACCAAGAAGTATTATCAGCGCTATTGCAGCCAAAATCAGATCGGTGCTGCTGGATATTGCGAGCTCTATGCCAAATGTCATTGAGTTATATTCATTGTGAGGCTTTAAAAAACGTTCTGGTTCAGTTCCCGGCGCAGACTATCCTGTATACGGCTGCTCCTTCGGGCACATCATACTTTAGCTTTATGCCAACAGAGTCGCCGCTGCCTGCAAGCGATACGTCCTTGCGGTCTATCTGCATGCTATCCACCCTCTGCCTCACTGCATCGTCCTCTCCGCCTATCTCGATTATGTCGCCTATGGCAAGCTCGCCGCGCAGGGTTATTGCAACAACCTTTATCTTATCAAAATACTGCTCAACTGTGCCGATCTGCACCGCGCGGCGGTCCTGCTGCGGCTGCCCGGATTGCCGGCCCAGCTTTCTTATATGTGCCTCCTGCTCCTCAAGAGAGTTTATGGCTCTTTCGAGCTCGTAGTTGTCCATCTGGCTCAATGTCAGTATGCGCAGGCAAGGTATAAGAACAGAGGCACAAAACATGCACCAGCTGCCTACATTTGCAACAGGTACTTGATTGAAGGGTATTGTCCACAAACTCGGCACCTAAATAGTCTTGTCGCATTCGGCACCAACTATCTTCTTTCATCCAGCAGTTCCTTAACTGTCTTCAATTCTATATCCAAGCCTTCCTGATTCTTGACTCTTGCAGCTTCTTCATAAGCCCCTCTACCGAAAGAGAAGGCAACTATGTAACCCTTCTTCTTTTTAGCACGTCTTATAGCAGTCTCAAAATTGTCTACAACATTCCTGCCTACATCCTCTGACTGCTTGACCTGTATCGGATTAACGCCATCTTGTATTGAGGTATAACCGTCAATTCCCATGTCGCTTGACTTCCTGTCGCTCACCCTTCCCAAGAAGTAGCCAGCGACCACCCAATTCTGAAACTCAAATGGTGGCAATTTCTTCAGATAAGCTATGTCCTCCTTGCCTCTCATAATCTCAACGCTTATGCTGTATGACTTCCTTAGCCTATCTCGCATGAGCTTACATGCGGTAGGGCTTACGTCTATGCCTACCCAATTTCTCTTGAGTTCGTGAGATGCTACAAGAGTAGTCCCACAACCGCAGAAGGGGTCTAATACGAGGTCTCCTTGCTTTGACGCTGTGTTTATTATGCGTTTGAGTAGTGCAACTGGCTTCTGCGTTGGATAGCCCAAGCGTTCCTTTGCAGATGGGTTTATTGCCTGTATGTCCGTCCACCAGTCATTAGGAAGCGTCCCCTTGTCCAAGTAGTATCTGTATTCCTTTCCATTCTTTATGTTTCGCTGATATTTCTTCCCCTTCTCATCAACGTATATGCTCTCATGCATGGTGCTTGTGTCTCTTGGTAGTGCTACTTGGTCGTAATAGAAATTGTAATCCTTAGTCTTTGAATACCAGAAAATAGTGTCGTGCTTCTGAGGATAGAACTTTGTAGCCCTGCCCCCTGTTTCGTAGCACCAGATTATCTCATTAAGGAAGTTGCCGTTAAATATCTCATCCATCAAGATACGCAGATGCGCATTTGCGCTTGCGTCGCAATGCAGGAACATAGTGCCATCGTCCTTCAGTATTCTCTTGCATTGCTGAATTCTCTCCTTCATCCATTCAACATAATTGTAGATACCGCCCTTCCACCTGTCCTCAAAAGCCCGTATCTCTGCGCCGTCGTTCCATATTAGTTCATAATGCCTGTTTGAGAAGAAAGGAGGGTCAGCATAAATAAGGTCTACACTCTTGTCAGGAAAATTAGGAAGAATATCTTTGTTGTCCCCTTCATAAATTGTATTCGCAATCATAGTCATAATATCATCTCGTAAATCTTAAAAAGCATACGCTACGCTAACAACGAAATTCATCACCCAGAAACAGATGGCATTTGTTGAGCGTAGCCACGCATTTTGTAGTGGTATATTGCATCTTAATCCTTATAATAATTGTGTTGTGGCGGACTGGCTAAGTTTGAGTAGTCCTAACCATTTGTTTCTGTCAAGCCCTATTCCTATCCCTGCTTCTTGTGCAGGGGTTAGACCATTAAGAGTTGTGTGAGGTCTTACGAAGTTGTAATAGGTCTGCCAATTATCTATATATCGCTGTGCTGTTTGCTCACTTTTGAAACCACGAATAACCTTATCTCTTTCTCTGAATGTGCCGTGATAACGCTCTATGATTTGGTTATCCACCTTCTTTGTGATGTGATTTACTCCTACCCTATTGAAGTGAACGTAATTCTTAGCATGGGTAGGAAACTCTCGCCTTATAGCCTTCTTGTAGAACTGTCCTTTGTCTGTCGCTACAAAGTCGGGCTTTTGAGATAGCTTGGTTTTTGCCTTTTGTATTATGCCTCTTGCATCCTTTATTCTTCTAATCTTCGTTATTTGTGTGGCGAGTAAGAACCTTGTCTTATTGTCCATAGCGTTCCAGCAATACTCATTATCCTTGCCTATCTGTATCATCTGTTCGTCTATGTGCATAGTGTCGCTTGTCTGGGGCTTCAACTGGTCTGTATAAGTGTTTATTTTGCTCATAAATCGGTTATTCCAGCGTCTAATCGTTTCGTGGTGCAGTTTCAGCCCGAATGACTGGTATAGCGTATCTTGGATATCCCTAAGCGAATTGCCCTTGTAATACATATCAAGAGCCAAGCAGAGAATACGGGCATTACCCTTGATGCCTTTTGCAGGGTCAAGAACGAAGTAAGAGCCACAATCAGAGCATTTATACCTCTGCTTAGTTCCTGACTTGTTCTTTCTTATGCCCTTTTGCATTATCTTATCGCTTTTGCAGTTAGGGCAGTTCTTCTCATCGGTTATATCCTCTACTTGGAAGTCGTCAAGTTCTACCTTGTTCTTCATCTTATTGAAAAGGATTATGGCATTAATGTGTTTGCAGTATAGACCCTTATCCTTGCATCTGTTTGTATAATCAGGACAGGTGCAGGAATAGCTATCAAGATGCCTTACCTTGTATTTGGTAGAGCCATCAGATGAAGGGATAAGGTAGGTTGTATCATTAACCCTTTCTGGCACTCTCGTATTAAGGACTGCTACTGCTCTCTCTTTCCTCTTTGCTGATTCTCCTATAAGGTCGGTTTGTGCAACCATAACATCACTTTACACAGTAATACTATAGCTAATCAGGTATATATACCTTTTGGTAATATACTATAACTAATGAATACGACGTTAGATTTATATACCTTATGGTAATATAGTTAAACTATGGCGAAGATAAAAATTGATGGTTATAAATGTGAACGTTGCGGTCATATCTGGTTCCCAAGAGAATATACCAAAGAGGAACCCAAAGTTTGCCCTAAGTGCAAGTCTCCATACTGGAATTTACCTCGTAAAAAGGATAAGCGGTAGTTCCGTAGCATACAGCAAGGTATAAAAAGTCTAACTTCATTAAACTATCAAAGCGATAGTCATGTTTCATAATTAATTTGTGTTGATTATGGCTACTGAAATAGATTTAGAAGTTGTAGGTATTTACTATATATCTCACCAGTTGACAGGCGAAAGTGTAGTTCAGGTTAATTTTGGAAGTATGATAAAGGTAGACAACCAACTACGAGCTAAGCTATTAGAGTCAAAGGTAATCCCTTCAAATCAAATAGGGGACATACTACCTAAAATAGATATGGTATTGATGCTGAAACCGAAAGAGCCAATACCATATACTCTAAATTCAAAATGGAGGTTGAAGATAAACGCAGAAGGTAAAATGGAATTAAGCAAATGTGATTAAATGAATGTATATTTCCAAGATATTGTTTTGAAACAGCCACAAGCATTCCTCCCTAATCTAAGAAATTCGCAACTTTATCAGGTGGATTTATTTGCTGATGTTCCTTCGGAAACAAGAGTTATTGAGATTTCTGAAATTTTAACTGAAGAAGTGATTCAAAATTTGAACAAGGGAACTTCAGCAACCAAACTAATGAACTCTAATGAATTAGTAGTATACAACAAGTATCAGGATATGTTCGATTCGTTAGCATCGACACTACTTGATGAACTTTTACAAAAGACTAATGCAGATGCGGATAGGAACTTTAAGAACAAGATGCTTGAATGGTTTAGGCTATTTGTAGTTAAGACTTACGGTAAGATAGAGTTCTAATTCTAAGTAGTGATTTAATGAGTATAATTGGGCTGATATTTGCCAAATTAAAGACTTTTGGTCAAAATATAAGCTCTTTTATATTCAGAATAACAGTAATACAGAACTTAGGTAGTAAGAGTTTGGATGTTATGGCAAAAGCTATTAAAAAGAAAAAACATCTTACTGGTAACGATTTTGAGTTAGTGTTAAATGCTCTGAAAGACGGTCAAGAAATAATGGCTAAAAAACGTAATCCTATAAATCGAACTTATGTAGAATTTGGACTAAAGCGATAGGTGCCGAATGCGACACTTCATCAAAGGTGCCGATTATGCGACAAAACCGATTGAAGGCATCTTTATATATGAAAATGTGCAGCGTATTGCATATAGGCAAGAAGCATGGCATTTAGGGAGCAGACTAGACCGAATAGTTATACTGAAGAGAAAGGCAGGCTTTCAAGGCTTTTGGGCCCAGAATGCCCTCTTACACATACTGAGAGGCATTTCCTTGAGACGAGATACGGCGAGATCGGACTTTCGCAAGCGATTACGGATCTCTTCAACAGCAGCAGAGACAATCCTGGCCTGGTGCTGCATATTAGTGCCAGCGGACGTCCCACGGCATTTTGGCGCAGTGAGCCTGCAAGAACATATGAGGAAGCAGGGCAGGCCCATTCCGTGAGCGGCAGTCGTGCGCAGGCGGTGTGCTCCCAAGCACTAGAAAAGGTGACGTATTGGTGGCAGCACGGCTCTTCGCAGGCTGTGCGCATGTTTATGGATCTGCTGGATGAAACGACAAGGGAGAAATACAGGGAATACACGGAGTCGCGCATGATCCTTCTTGATGCTTCTATGGCGTTTAGGTACGACAGACCAGCGCAGGATCTTAGCAAAGGCGCTGCGGACCACATGCAGGCTAACCGTAGGCTGAGCGGCAGGGAAAGAGATTTTGTCAGGGAGTTGTTAAGGGACGGTTAGAAATCCCAAAACACTTGAAAAATATTAGCTGCGAAGTGATTGGATGGCAATAGAATCTGAAAGGAGAACCAAGGCGTTAGTTGCATTTGACGGAGAGAATACCGGCAGGCTGCCACACGAGGCATTGAAGCTAAGGCATAGCCTAAGAGAATGCGTAGGCCCTGATAGCGACGTGTTCGTGCATGCGAGGAAAGCCGTGAATTTGTACAACGCAGCAAGATCAGTCGGCCCCCATGGCAATTTTTACTACGACCATGCAGTCCTTTCATTGAAGGCTGCCAGCGAAGCAGCTAAAAGCATAGGCCATGCAACTGCTGTAGAGCTTGTCAAGAGCCTCAAAGAGAGCCTCAAGCTCTAATCTTATATTATTTTAGTGTTTCTAAGAAAATGCTAGATGGGCTCCATGTCTAATTTAAAGGCAGATGTGAAGAGGTTAGTAGAGTCATCTTTACTTGAAGGCAGTACGTCCTTAAAGGCAAGGGTGGACCTGGCAGAGCTTATCAGGGGAGACAACCAGCTGACTGCCGCCATTGTGTCTGATCTTGTAATACGTGAATATCGGCAGGCATTGACTATAAGGCTCCCTGACCCTGAATGGATTTATGTGGTAAATGGCATGCATGTAGATGCCGAGACCTCCATTGCGCATGAAATTGCGCTTGGGCCTGTAAACCAAGGCCATAACGATAAATATGGAGTTGTATATGATATGTTTAGATTGCACGCTGAACTAATGCTATATACTGTGTCAGGAAGAGTGCTCCTTGACCATGTGGTGGTTTCTTCTGAGAAGGCGGCCATGGAGATTGTCCTAAATCCATCTATTCTTGCTAGAGTAGATCCAGGCATAACGCAGGCCATTATAGAGTGCTGGCCCATACCTACAGCAAAACTGCTTGTTGAGAATCCAGAGTTAGTTGAGAGAGCTGGCTCAGATGTCATTACGCTGGCAGGTGTAATGGATAACTACGGACGCCAGTCGGTGCTGGCAGACCGTGATGCGGTAAGAAGGAGTTTTGCCACAATCAAGGCAGTAGCATCTGAGAAAGGCCTGGAAGCAGCCTATGTTCCATAATCATCAAATCAGAGTAACAAAAACAAATACCAGTGCAGGTTCCATCATTCTGGAATTGAAATGCATTTCCTAAAAGCTCTTCATTCCGGATTTTTGGAAAAAGCCTTGGTTTGGTTAGCCCATGTGGCCAAGCTGCCAAAACAGCCCAAAAGGAATGGTTTTATTCATGAGGTCATCTTTTGTGCCATATATATGGAATGCGCGAATCTTATACCACAGATATGGAATAGCTTACGGGCATGCTGCAGAAATAGTGGAAGTTAGCGTTGAAAGTCCTTCCGACGACAGAATAATGCGGGAGAATAGGCCCAGAATGGCTTAATAATTGCAGTTTGATATTTTATATGCATACAGAGATTGCATTCCAGAACTGAAATGCTGCGTACTGCAAAATATCTTAGAAAATCTAATTATATTTTAGCCTGACTGCTTAGTCACGTGCATATCACGGCCTTTCCAGTTTCTCTATGTCCCTTCTCATCTCCCTAAGATCCTTGAGAAATTGCCTTGTAGTCATGATGCCGGATTCCCTGAGCACTGCGAAAATGTAGTCAAACCTTCTCGCAGCTGCAGCGCTTATAGATGGCTCTGGGTCATTCTCAAGGGACTTTATCACATCTGGTGCAAGGCTTGGGATATCAAGCAGCCTTTTGCGTAGATCCTTGTGCATGGCTGCTATTAGCCGCTGTGACTTTGCAGGAAGATTTGGGTTGCCTGCCAGCTCCTTTAGTACACTGAAGGCAACGGCGTATTGGACTGAGATTGGGCTATTTGGATCTGTTCTCAACGAAACATTATCAGTTTCGTTAATTATGTCTGCGCACTCGGTTGCCATTCTTGCAAGGGTCTGCGGAGCTGTTGCCCTGTTGTTCGCAACTTCCCCAAGTGCATGGGCGTATGTAATCCCTATAGGCCTGTTTGATACCGTATCTAGTCGCTTAGGCGAAGCTGATCTCCTGGCAAGCCATTCGTCCCTGCTTACAGACATGTTAAACTTTAGGTTTTCGATCTCGCGTGCAACCATTCCGGCAGTGCGTATCATTAACTGCGCCATATGATCAGGTTGTTCGTTCCATCCCTAATATTTACGCCCTTTGGTTAGCATAGGCAGATAGACGTATTGCAGGAAAAACACATGCGGCAGTATTGCGGCAAGCCAGGCAGATTAGGTGCTAAGAGAAATAGTATTAGAATATCTAGTATTATTTTAGCTTGGTCTGTAATTCTGCTTTTTGCCCCATATCTCTTTAACAGACCGTACATATACCACCTGTGTAGTAGTTGCCAGGTATTTCATTTGGCGACCTTGCGTGGCAGGAAAAAGAAAATTGCGTTTTGCAGTGCCTTGGGCCTCACTTACGCAATCCGAATATGCTCTTGGAAGCGCTCAGTATTAACTACCTGGCGATACGCTGCTTTGGGATCGCATGCACCCCTGGTCTTGTTATGCTTGCTACACTTTCCGAGAATACAGCAAAGTTGTGCGATAATTGTGCATCTGAATTGGGGTTCATCTGCAACGCTCTTTCACATTCGGCTCTGGTGTAACTCTTCTTGCCATACGGCCAGACATATGATGCCCCGGCACTCTTCTCCCGCAGTAGCTGGGTTAAACTCTTCTTTGCATCGCTCGCGCGCAGCTGAGCGTCAAGCGGTTTGCCTGATACCCGCATATAGAACACCTGTTCATCAGACAATACTATGGTAATGTTCTTTGCTGCTGCCTTCACAGGAATGTTTCCGATGGGATTTCCATTTTCATATATTACTACCTCCCCCATGCCAGAATAGTTCATAACTACCTGAACCAATCCTTTTGTGGGACCGAATCTCGCTTCAGTTAGCATTCCAAATGGGGCATTGCCTAAGCGCATTGCGAATAATCCATTTGAGTATATACCGAGCTCACAGGCCATAGCTGCATTGTGCTTGGCTGCAATTTTGTTCTTCCCGGCATCTGAATATGAAATTGCAAGCGAGGATGCTATCACCGCCATGCTTGCTGCAGACATTGCACGTAGAGCAATGATGTTTCTCTTCTGCTGTCTTTCTACATCAGCCGGATCGTTTCTTTTAGATTTCATGTTATCCCTAGGACCATAATCAATAGTTATATGCTCTGCATACTGAACATCGTATCCCAAATGAGGATCTTTCATGCCTCCAGCCATAGCCATATGCATATTGGAACCGGCAGCACGATTGGATAAGGGGCTTGATGCCAAAGAGCTCCCTAAGCCTTTGAAGATTGCGAATCGCCATTACATCATCGTATCCGATATACCCTCATAAATATATAAATTCAATTTTACATCAGAGCTTTTGCTCCTTTCTGCTTATTTTGGATCAAAACCAAGTTCATAAAGCATATTGGAATAGATCTTTTCATCTGGCTTGCCTCTTGCTGAAGACAGGCTTACCTTAAAATCCCTGAAGAATTCGCGTTGCCCAAGTCCCCCTTCTTTTTCTGGCCTTGTGAATTCGCCCAAAGACGGAAGATTTCCGCGGTTGGCATGCTGCCAGGCGGCAATCTTCTCTATGACCCTGTCTTCCGAATCGGTGATGGACTGCCTTGCTGCCTCAATCTTCCTGCCGCCGACAGGCAGATCCTGATCAAGGCCACGGCCAACAAATTTGCCGTCGTTTTTCCCGCCCAGCGCCATAGTGCCTATTAGCACTTTGGATCCGTCCCTTTTCTTGGCCCATAGCTCTATTCTTTCGGGGCTTGGCAGTTTTGGCTTAAGTATCCCATGAATGGCTTCGAGAATGCGTACATTGGCATATGCCCTCCCAGTAAGTTCGATTCCTTTCCAAATAACATGTTCTTCTTCACTGTGCGAGTTTGCATCAGATATCACAGTGGCCTTTACTGCATTATCCTTGCCACTGGCCGAAGCTGCAGATTTCGCGTGGTCCGTGGATGCCCCATTGCCTTTGGATGCGTCCTTTTTGTTCTTTTTTCCCTTTCCTGATCCCCTGTATGCAGCGATAGCTGCTTGATGATCTTTGTTGCCCTTGGGGTTTGCGTAGGCTGGCGACTTGGTCCCGCTCTGAGGCATGGCGAGTTCGGTTCCCCTGGGGATCGGTGTGGTGGTTGACGCAGAAGCGGATCCCTGTTGTTCTTGTACGGCCGTCTGCGCAAATGCGGGATGGCCGTTAGTTGCGTGCAATCCTTGATTAGGCGCCTGGGCAAGATGCAATCTGGCTTGGGTGGAAAGGCCTATCCAGCTTTCCGATTCCATTCCGCCAGATGTGATGTATGCCTGCGGATCGGCGCTTTTCATGTCGCCGGCGCGCGGAATCTGGGAGTTGAACTGCTCGGCAAGTTTTCCGAGCCTCTTAAGCAGCACTGTGACCTTTGCCATAAGCCTCTCGTTAGTAGTCGCTATATTGGCCAGATGATCTGCTGCAGTGTAAAGGAGTGCATGGAGCTGCATTTTGGCAGGATTTGATATGTCCGGGTCTTGATGGGCTGCGGCTTCTAGGAGCGTAAGCTGCCTGCCTTGCATATTGGTATTGGTGCCTGCAGATCTGGCAGCCATTGTTGCCTTGGCCATCTGTCCCTTGGCCACGTTCACCTTACTCAGGGCAGCCTCTATCGCAGCATTTGGCGCAGTTCCTCCTTTCCTGAGCATGGAGCTAAACTCCGCAGACAATCTGTCTAGTCCCCTTGATGCCTTGGAGTAAGATTTGGTAAGATTTGTCACTTGTATTCCTCCCTTGATAAATGCTATCCGACCTTGCGCCTTTCCTGGTATATATTCCTTTCCGGCTATGTTATCGTATTGACGATGTTGCATTGCAGGATGTGCAGCATTGGCGCATGCCAATTATACAGATATGCCCAGGAGTTTTAATATCACAAGAAGCGCTACTCCGGGGAGCCCGAGAAGCGCGGTTATGATCACAGTTATCAGGTCCCAGGACAGACCCAGGCCGAAAAGGGCATTGACTACGAATATTGCGATGAACCCGAGTATTACGTTTACAATAAGCCCTAGTATGAACTTGCCAAGCTTGAATATTATGTACAGGACCAGGAATATGCCTATTACGATGAGGATCTCTGACAGTATCCCCCCTGCAGCTATTGCCATGTTATCAGCAAACAGTAGAAATCGAATGTTTATAAAGCATTAGCCACGGATGCGGTTTTTGGTTTTGCATCATGTTTTGGCATTCTGGCCCGCTGTATTGACGATCCAGTCATGCAGGCTTGAACTGCCTATGGCTTTGCTGACGGCTTCCCATTCCTGCCTGGTAAATTGGAGTTCAATACGTACAGCCGCTCTGCGCCTACCTACAACGTAGCCCACTGCCTGGCGCGTTACGCCCATCTTTCTTGCGATCTCGGTATAGGTCATGCCTCCCATGGCCATCGCGTATATTTCCTCCTGCCTGCGTTCCTGCACTGCACGGTTTATGGAAGGATTTGTAAGGCCCACCTGCGCAAGATATTGCCTTACTCTTGCACTGGTTACAGCGAATTCGCGTGCTATCCATGTTTCCGTCTTGCCCTCATTAAGATAGCCACTTACTGTATCTCGCAGCTTTGGATCATTTCTGTCCATAACAGGCGCCCTGGACGGCAAGTTTATACCGGCACGATCGGCGTGTCGCTTTATGGTAGCCGAAGAGACCCCGAATCTGCTGGCAATATCTGCCCGCTTCGTTCCCAGCGCCACTAGTCGCCTGACCTCTTCATGGGCTACTGGATCGCCCTTTCTTAGCATCTGCCTTAATAGCCCTGCATCTGTTGTTTTTGATACCGTACGTTCTGGCATTGTACCGCACATAGGCGTGCCATACCTGATATATTAAGCTGCCTGTGCAGCAGCTGCCATATGCGCAGGTACTGTCACCTCTTCCTCAGTATCACGTTCTGATACATAAGCGCAGCCACAATGCCGCCTATTATGGGACCTATCCAGTACACATACCAGTACGAGAAGTTTCCGGAGACTAGTTCTGGACCTATGGTCCTTGCAGGATTTGCAGATCCTCCTGTGAACGGGCCTGCCACAAGCACGCACAGCATGAGGGCAAGGCCTATCCCAAGACCTCCCATGCGGGGTGCGCGCTCGTCGACTGCTGTGCCGAACACTGCGAGTACAAGTATGAATGTTATTACAGCCTCAATGGCTATTCCCTGCAGCACGCTTACATTGGCTGAGAGAGTGGTAGACCCCCAATTTACAGCTGCCCCTACGGATGCAGGCAGAATGAGCGCAAGTAGCGCGGCGCCTATATACCCTCCCACTACCTGAGCTACTATGTATGCTGCAGCATCTGCGGCCTTTATCCTCCCGGTAACAAGCATGCCTATGGTCACCGCAGGGTTTATGTGACCTCCGGATATGCTCATCGCAATGGTAACGCCTATCGCAAGAGCCATGCCAAGGCCTATAGCCACAATCAGTAGGTCAGGCGCGCCGTATGCTGACGCTGATGCCACTATTGCCCCGGCACCCAGGAATACTAGTAGAAATGTGCCAAGCGCCTCCACCGCAAGTTTCTGGGCGAGAGTATTCGAGGCCTTTGCTGCTTTTGCCATGAGACCATCTATGCTACGTTTAACAGAGCAGACTGTATCTCTTCGTAGTTAGGCTCCACCATAGGATCGTCGGATACCCATTTGTACCTTACAACTCCCTGCGCATTTGCTATGAACACTGCCCTCTTTGCCGCAACATAGCCCTTGAGCCCGGCGAAGTCCTTGAACTCTATCCCGAACTTCTTGACAGCCTTGCGCTTGTAGTCGCTTAGTATCGGGAAGCTTATGCTGTGCTTCTCCTTGAATGCCTTGTTTGCAAAAGGCCCGTCCACGCTTATTGCGTATAGGCTTGCATTTAGCGAGTTTAGCTTTTCTATGCTGTCCCTGAACGTGCACATCTCCTTTGTGCACACTCCTGTGAATGCACCCGGAAAGAATGCTATTACTGCAGCCTTCCCTTTTGCCGCCTTAGGCAGGCTTACCTGTGCGAGTTCTGTGTCCGCAAGCCTAAGCTTGGGCATATTCTCTCCTATCTCTACCATTCAAAAACCCATATTTTATGGAAATTAAGGTTTATTAGAGTTGCTCTGCACACGGCCTGGACTTGCATATTGAAACTTGCTATCCTATCGGGACTATACTTCGACTTGATGAGTTGTATGAGTTGTACATAACGCTTAAATAGCAGAAAATTTAGTTATATTTGTATGACCTCACCAAGAGTCAGAGTGCGTACTCCAGATCCTGCAGGCAATGGCAGCTTAATCCGGCCCCACGAAGGTGCAACGGTCCTTGGGCAGATAAACAGAAAGAATACATTTGGGCAAGTGATGCTTGAAACAACCATAGCAGTAGGTAGAGAGGTTTACCAGCTCCTGAATGATAGCAAGATACCATTTCAGCCAATATGCGGAGCTAACCTCGGAACAACGGTAGCTGTACCTGAAAAGTACTGCATGAAAGGCTGACAAGCAATTTATACGATGTCCAGATATTGGAAAAACACGCAAGTGCTGCTGCAGCCATATTTAAAAAGGCAGGATGGTTTGAGTTAAATGCGTCCGAATACTTTTCAGTCACATTCGTCAGACAAGACGGCAGGCCCCATACCACTCCAAGCCTTCCGGGCCAGCTACTCTTCTCCAAGGAGTACAAGGACAACGGCCTGTTGTTTCTGACAGTAATGCCACTCCCGACCGAATTCTACATGGTCAGAGACGGTAGGGTGACTGTAGTGTCATTTTCAGAGCCGCAGACCCTTGGGGCATCGATAGCACACAAACTGCTACGTGGCAACAAGAGAGACATAACAGACCTTACGCAAGTAGGCCTGGCCGATGATCTGAGGCGTGTTATCGGAGATAGTGGGAGGAGACTTATAACTGAGAGAGTCATGGGCGATCAGGATTTACATAAAAAATTCGCTGAAGTAGTAGGTCGCATTTCAGACAGCATAAGGAAACAGGAGAAACATGGCGACAGATACGACAAGGAACTTGCTGCGCGCAATATAGCTGAGCTAAAAGCACTTAGGCATCCAGTATTCTCCTAATATCTTAGCCTTGAAGGTATTGACGAGTTCTCGAAAACCAGGTAGTCGCTTATTATCCGTTCTGCAGCTTCTCTTTCGGCCGAATAGGTGAGCCTGTGCCGTGCCATATCACCCTTTGCTGCTGCGACAGCTACGCTTGCGGCCACTTCCGACACTATTCCAGGGGAGAAGCCCTTTTCAAGAGGAGATGGAAGTATACGATTCCTTCTCAGGCCTTTTCCAACACTGTTCGCAAGAGTCTGCGCTGCGCTGTTAAGCATTTGATATGTCACCTTCCTTGCCCTTGAGTCCAGCAGCCCCCTCATTATTCCAGGGAATGCGAGAAGGTTGTTTACCTGGTTTGGGCTGTCGCTGCGCCCTGTCGCAGCTATGAATGCGCCCGCATCAAGAGCGTCGGCATACTCTATCTCAGGTATAGGATTTGCAAGAGCAAAGACTATAGGCTTTTGTGCCATAATGGCAACATAATCCTTGCTGAACGCACCTGCAGTGGATGCGCCTATGAACACGTCGGCACCCTTTAGCAGATCCTCCAGTGTGCCGCTTCTTTTCTGCCTGTTTGTAGCCATTGCAATCTCGCTCTTGAAGCGGTTCATGTTCTCTTTTCTGCCCCTGTATATGGCCCCATCGCTGTCTACGACAACCATGTTGCCAAAGCCATAGTGCGCAAGCTGCATGGTTATCCCAAATCCTGCGCTTCCTGCCCCGTTAATAACGATCCTGCAGCCCTTTCCCTTTCCGGCAAGCCTAAGCGAATTTATGAGGGCAGCGAGCGCAACCGTCCCCGTACCCTGCCTGTCATCGTGGAACACAGGTATGTCTAGCTCTTTCTCTAGCCTGCCTGCTATCCTGAAGCTCTTTGGCGACTCTATGTCCTCAAGGTTTATGCCGCCAAAAGTTGGGGAGATGTTGCGTACGAATTCGATTATCTTGTCTTCGTCAGTAGTGTCTATGCACAGAGGCACTGCATCTACCCCGCCGAACTTCTTGAAAAGTATTGCCTTGCCTTCCATCACAGGCAGACCTGCCTGGGGCCCTATGTCTCCAAGCCCCAGTATGCGCGTGCCGTCCGAGACTATTGCTATAGTGTTGGATTTTGAAGTATAGTTGTAGACGCTTGCAGGATTCCTCTCTATCTCCTCGCTTACCTGGGCTACACCCGGGGTATAGTATACGGAAAGATCTTCCAGGGTATCGAGGGGCACTTTTGGCATAATCTGCGTCTTGCCGTGCGCTGCCTTGTGGAGATCAAGTATCTTTTTCTTGTTTGCCAAAGTCTCATCGCGTGAATAAGGGACTGCATATCCTGGTTCCTGGATAGCAAATCCCAGGCATTAGCATATTACACCAGGTGCTCTTATAAAGGCTACTTGCAGAATGGCAATCGGGAGCTAGTTGCCCGCCTGCTTCTTCCTTGGTCTTGTGGAAACAGCAGGGGCCATGACCTTGAGAAGCGCTATCAGCAGTGCAAGAGTTACCAGCGCCATTGCGCCAAGAGACTCTGACCTGTACTGGTTTATCTGTGAGTACTGCTGCTGTGCTATGCCCCGGGCTTTCTCAGAATAGAATACGGAAAGGTTCGGATCTGAGCTCACATTGCCAAGAGCAAGCCAGGCGTATTTGTACGCAAGCGTAAGATTGGGCTGGAATAGCAGATAACCGCTCTGGTTCACAGAGTCTATATAACCATAAGTAGACGCTATCGTGGCGTTGGCGTATATGGAGTTATAGCTCTCTGCAGATATCTGCTCGGCAGCCACAGCTGCAGGCAGGAGCAGGACTGCAAGCACAAGCACTGAAAGCGCCTTCATGCTATCCAACCAGCCTGTGAGCCGAAGCTCACAGGTTTACATCTATGTTGAGCTCCTTCTTAAGCTCCCTGTACCTGTTTCTGATAGTCACTTCAGTTACTCCAGCAACATCAGCGACCTCCTTCTGCGTCCTCCTCTCGCCAACCAGTGCACCTGCAATGTACACTGCAGCAGCCGAGACCCCGGTTGGGCTTCTTCCGCTGACAAGGCCTTTCTTCATGGCCTGCTTGAGCAGAAGAACTGCTCTTTCCTGCGCATCGCCGCTCAGCTTGAGCGCCGAGACATACCTGGGAACGTAGCTTGATGGATCAGTCAGCGGTATCTTCAGGTGCAGCTCGTGGGCTATTACCCTGAACGAGCGGCCTATCTCCTTCTTAGGGACGCCTGACACCTGCGCTATCTCATCGAGAGTACGTGGCATGCCTGCATCCCTGCACGTTGCGTAAAGAGCCGCATTCACCACCGTCTCTATCGGCCTGCCCCTTATAAGGTTGTTCTTAACGCACTGCCTGTATAGAAGCGCTGCCTGCTCCCTTATGTTGTCCGGAAGCCCCAGATAGCTTGCAACCCGGTTAAGCTCTGGGAGGGCTATCAGGTAGTTCCTCTCGCTTGAGCTTGCTATGCTTGCCCTCTTGTGCCACTTGCGCATCCTGTAGAGCTGCGCCTGCCTCTTAGATGGTAGCTTTGTGCCCCTTATGTCCTTGTTGTACATGTCAATTTCCGTGACAAGGCCCTTGTTTGGCTTCATGTACTTTATGGGCGCGCCTGTCCTTGCCCTGGCATTCCTCTGGTCGGCATCAAATGCCCTCCACTCAGGGCCGCTGTCAGTGACATTCTCCTCTATAACTAGGCCGCAGTTGTTGCATACGTACTCCCCGCGCTCATTATCGAATATTATGTCAAGGCTTCCGCAGCTTGGGCACTTCTTTATATCCATCCCCTGCCCCATGGGCTTTGGGGCTGCGCGCCTTTGTTCGAGCACCACAGGCTGACTGTCCCTATCCACTTCCATCTCTGTCTGCTGGGCCTTTTTTGGTGCATTTTTTGCATTCGTGACTTTGTTTTGTTTTGCCATGTTATCCCCTGAAGTATAACGCGCTAAAAATTAAATTTTTAAATCTTCCTAAGATGAGTGATAAAATACTGTATAGTAAGATATTTAAATCTTTCGGCTAATTAGCCGTCTGTACGGCAGCCAAGTTTTATAATGGCTTGCATGCATGGATTTGAAGCATGGAATCCACGCAAGCCATAATAACCAGCATAAATCATAAAAACGTGATAGCATGCCGTCTGCAAGGATATTGGATCTTGCATTGCCTGATGTTGGCCGTAGATTTGCAGCGGAAGTTGCAGCCATGAGCAGGCAACACGTTGAGGCCAGGCACATGAATGACGCTACGATATTGGGATCTTCGGAGCCTGCCAGAAAAGTTTTTCTTTACGAAAGCCCTGCAGGAATACCAGATGCACATATGCCCTTAGATAATGCATACGTCTCGGTAAGAGGCGGGAAGATGGCTGATTTCTACAATGCCCTCATCGCATCGCAGAGGCTGTTTGATGGAACGACAGCAGAGTCCGATAAAGTACTAAAGGAGCTATTGCATGGCCTTTCAGGCCATATGTCCCGCAATATATCGGATTATTCTATCGCCATTACCACAAGAAGAATAGTCATGGAGTGGGCCTTGGATCTTTGACGATATAGATACAGCGGCTTTGGATATATGCCGGCGACCGGTCATTGGAATTGCAAAACGATGGGCATTTATGCTGCTGTTTCCTTCACTTTGTATAGTTGTTTATGCGGTAGAACCCCAACGTTGATCCGCTCGCTTGCGTCGATGCAAGAGCAGTGACGTTGTAGTTGGACATGTCCTGCGGGCATTCGCCAGTGTTGTACGGGCTTACTGCGCACCAGTATCCCCTGTCTATGACAAAGCAGCTGAACTGCGATTCGAACTTGGTGAAATTGGAATCGGTTGAGCCGAGGTATCCTATCTGCGCCGCGCTTCTGTTGTGCTCATACCATATGTCTGGCGTGAATGAGAACACAAGGCAGTTAGTTGGGACTGCAGTGTAGTTGCCGTATATGAAATTGACAGCAGCAAGAGGCAGCTGCTCCTGCGGCATCTGCGAGGTAGGCAACGTTATGGTGCCCAGAGCGTTGTAGAATGGCAGTATCGCAAATGCAGATATTATCAGTATGAATGATACATCTGCAACTATACCGCGCATCCATGCGTTGCGAAGCTTGTGAAGCGCCGGCACAAGCTTTGGCATCTCGCTGCTCATGCTGGATATCGCATAGCCTGCAAATATTGCAAGCGCAGGGTAGATTATCAGCATGAACCTGACATCTACGCCATATGTGACAGAACCTGCATAGAATGCATCGTAGAAAAAGTGGAATGCCAGTATCCACAGGCCAAGGACCATGGCATAATGCCGGTCTTCTCTCTTGCCGTACAGCAGCATGACAACAAATCCGACTACTGCTATGATGGTGGTCAGCGGCGCGAAATAGGCAGGATAATATCCTGTGGAATTATATGCGCCAAGGAAGAACGCTGTATTAGACTTTATGTTGCATGCAAAATTGGAAACAGAGAATGTCGCAGTGTCATTCGCACCGCAAAGCGAACCGCTACCGTAGTTAAGGCTATGCAGTTCGTATGCTATGTAATAGATCTGCGGCGTTATCAGGACTACAAACAGCACAAACGCCGCTAACCCGAGAATGAACTTGCGCCTTGGCTTAAATCTGCCCAGATCCTTTGACGAGTCCAAAATCCACGGCAGCTCTATCAGGAAGAATATGGGGATCAGCAGTGCAGCTTCTATGCGAACGTACATCGCCATGCCAACAGCAGACAGAAATAGGCCCATGGTGCGCCAGTTCCTGTCCCTGCGGTATACTTCGTAGAGCAGAAATGCCAGGACAGTGAATGCCATAAGCAGGAGATTTGGCACTGCCTGCGTGCGCGACCATATGAACAGCTCAGGAATCAGCGCGAATGCTATGGCGGATGCTATACCTGCTCGCTTGCCAAACATTGCTGAAGCCAGCAAAAAGACCAGTAATATGGATACTGCGCCTATAGCAAGCTCAAGGCCGTACGCCACATTGGTGCCTATGCCGAATATGGCGAAGGCTATTGCAAGGTAGAACGAGAGCTCTACTGGATCGTGGTAAACTGTGCCAAGGCCGCAGCTTGACGCATATGCAGTCCCGTACTGGCACCACAGCGCATTCCCGCTGTGAAGGATGTTTAGGGCTATTCCCTGGTATATGTTCTCATCGAAGTAGAGCTGTTCCACAGGATGTACATAAAGCAGCGAGAATATGACAAAGAAGGCCATCACAGCGATGGCTAGGGTTATGGTTATGCGATCTATCTTGCCGCGGAAAAGGCCGCTTATCCACCTCCTTGACAGGTATGCGCAGACGATGAGCCAACCGAGAAGCACTATGTACGCTGCAGTGAAGGCGTAACCCAGTAGCATGATATTCTCTTTTGCAAAAACGATTATAAATGCACAGCATTGTTGCGGTTTCGCAAACCTGCACTTTATTGAACCTTGAACACATCAGGAGGCAAAGTGCCTCAATGCCTGGAAAAGTTTATCACTTCGTCCCTTGTCTTGATGTAATCCAAGTTGTCGAAAACTTTTATGCCGTATTTCTTGCACTCGTTAAGCGCATCCTCAGCCATAAACCTGTATTCATCTATGTGTGGAACTAGCCTGCCGCCTGGCTGTCCCGGATGCGTGAATTTATCGCGTTCGAGCATCATTTTCCTATAAACCCCAATATCTGAAACCTGTATATAGATGGGCAGGACACCAGGGTTTTTAAGCGCAGGCAGTTGCTCGGGTACGAAATACAGCGTCTCGATTACCACGCTTTCCTGATTCTTGCTTGCCCTTTCGATCAGTGAATTTATCCCCATGGATATGATGGCGCTCTGTTCCCTGTACCCTTTAATTATGTTATCTTTGTTGTGCTCTCCGAACCTCTTCCATGCATCATACACACTGGTATTAAGTAAGTCATAATCGCTGTCCCCAGCAACTGCGCCCCTCAGAAACTCCCTAAGATAATCAGTGGAGAGCATTATGTCTATCCCAAGCTGCCTTGCTATTTCGCCACATATGCTCGTCTTTCCAACACATGGTATTCCGCCTACAATAATCACTCTGTGCATAGCATATCATCTAATAGAATTGAAGAAATCAGTTGCCTTTGCCATGGCCGCCGCATCTGGGCTAAGTCCGGTTAGCTCTGGCACATGCCCATATATTGGTCTTGATCTTTGTCCTGAGACAAACGCATCCAGTTCATCCTTGTCATCTGACATCACCACTATAGATGGGCCAGTATCTGCAGTTAACCAGACCCTGCCGCCTCCTTGCTGGAAGCTGCTGACTGCGTTTATCAGCGACAGGCTTTTCTCAGTGTCTATCGCGACTCCCCCAGACATAAGCAATGCGCGAAGTCTGAAGGTATCGGCCTGGGCATATCTCATGAGGTCTTCCAGGTCAAAACCAGCTCCAATAAGTTTGAGCACCCTGTCGTACTTGTTCTTAATCCATGTTGCATAGAACTCAGATGACGATGCGATCCCGTGGGCATCCATTGTCTGGATATTGTGAAAGTCGGGAAAGACTGCAAAATGAAGTTTGCTTGTATCCACAGGTAGCCGAGCTGCATAACATTCCGCTTCCCCTATTCCCGGGAATGACGCCCATATTGACATGCCGCCTGTTGCAGCTCTTGTTCCGGAGCCTGAAACCAGCCTTGCAAACCTGGAAACATATTCATTGTCCTTGGCTGCGGCGTCGCCGAATACGTTGCCCACCAACGCTCTTGATGTTGCTTCTGCAACTGCAGCAGATTCCCCCAATCCCTTGGCTTTTGAGTATTTCTTAACACGCACTATGCTGAACTGGAACGACCCCTCCACCCCGGTAATTTCGCGGAACTTGTCAAGAGCCTTTACGGATCTCTTCGTATATCTTTCGTCTGATTCTCCGTCAAGAACTACGCGATCCATCCCTGCAGCAGACACATATTTGCAGAAGCATCTCGCAACGCTAAAGTCAGTAACAATGGAGATTGAAGGAGAATTCGCTATGTTGGCAATCTTGTCGTAATAGCCCAGGAACTTCTCGAATGCTGTTATTGGCCTGCCCTCCCCGTAAGTTATCCTCCCTTCTTCTAGTCGAGCAGGATAAGTCTTCAGAGGCTTGTATAACCCCTTTGACTTGAGAAGTGCGAGTATCTGTCTGCCTTTTGAAGCAAACTCCGCAAGCTCACTTTCACTGAATGCGGGCTTAGTTGCTTGCGGCATATTCTTCATAGCTGTCACCATCAGCTCACAGTTATCTATCTCTTGGCCACCTTAATAAATCTTAGCCGGAGTCCTTCGTCGACGCACGATATGATAAAATGCTTTAAAAAGTATGCCTTAGTAATAGAAACCATGAAGAATGAAGTAATCTCCGTTGCTTATCCGACCATACCTGTAATATTCCTGGCGTCGGCAGATGAAAATAGGGTTCCGCTTCATGACAGCATGGGCATGGCTGTCACCGATTTGGAGGGAGAAACAAAAAGCGTAACAAGGATTGCGGCAGTAGAGTCTAACAAAGTTGAGTTCCTCTTGGAGGGCAGACCAGTGGAGGGCAAGAGGTATGCAGACATAAAGGCTGTTGTAGAAGAATTCGAACGTGAAGCAGGTATAAAGACAGGTCTGCACATAACATCGAATAATTACAAAATATACTCTGGATCAAGTGACTCGGGCGCAGCGGCCTTTGTGGTTGGTCTCAATGATTTGTTCCAGACAAATTTCACTAAAGAGAGGCTTTCAGAGCTCGGAAACAGGATATCGGAAAGCGCAATACGCTCAGTATACGGGGGCATGAACGCATACATAGTAAGCGAAGGGAAGCCAAAGGGAATGGATATGGCAACTGAGAAGCAGCTTGGAGACATAAACATATTTGCAATGGGTTTTGACTATTCCACAAGGGTATCAGCGCAAGATATATTCGATATATGCAAGTCGAGCCCGTTCTGGAAAAGCCGCCTTGAAATGGTACCGCGCTGGAGGAAAGAGATAGAGAGGGGTCTGATTAAGCAAGATTGGGCAACAGTGTTCTCAAACGCCGAGCAGACATGCGCAAACGCTCACTATCTGATAGAGAGCGGAGGCAAAAGATGCAGGAGAAAGGAGATGATGAATGCAGTGATAGATGTGGAAGAAATACGCGAATCAGGATTGCAGGTTTATTGGGTGGCTGGAGGCGGAAGAGTAATAAACGCAATAAGCTGGGGTGCTGATTCAAGTAAGGTATACAATGAGCTAGTTGCTAGGGGCCAGAAGCCAGTTAGATACAAAGTGGCTCCAGAAGCCAAGGTAATAAGTTCGAGATAGTTAGTGGTGTAACTATGAAAAAGGAATTAATACTCGTCAAACTTGGCGGGAGTGTTATAACAGATATAAATGTGCCTAACAAGGCCAGAATGGGCAATGTAAAGAGACTTGTTGCTGAGATTGGGCGCGCTGCAGCTGCAGGTAGGGGAGTTATAGTAGGCCATGGTGCAGGATCTTTTGCACATGTCCCAGCACACAAGTATAGGGTCAATGAAGGATTTATCAACAATAAAAGCAGGATAGGGGCATCCATAACCCAGCTCTCTGCAGCAGAACTTCATCGCATAATAGTTGCTGAATTCGTTAAGGCAGGCATAGAAGTGTTTTCATTCTCGCCATCTAGCAGTGCAATAGCCAGATCAGGCAGGATAGTGCAGTGGGATACGAAACCGATGGAGGCTGCACTAGAGAAAGGATTTGTGCCGTTGGTCTATGGCGATGTTGCGATAGATGCAAAGCAGGGAGTATGCATAGCTTCTACTGAGGAAGTCTTTAGGTATCTTTCATCAAAGTTCAAGCCTGCAAAAGTAGTAATAGGTACCGATGTGGATGGTGTATTCGACAAAGATCCCAAGACTTTAAAGAGCGCAACGCTTATACCGAGAATAAATTGGCTAGGCGATAGGACAGTGACTTTCTCATCAAATAGAAAATTTGATGTAACAGGAAGCATGAAGCGTAAGGTGGAACTGATGTATGAAATAGCTAAGACGAGTAAGACAAGATGCTACATAGTCAATGCGAATGTGCCCGATAGACTTTACAGGGCGATGACGGGAAAATCAATCAGGTCGACTATTGTTGAAATAGACTAACCTTATCCACCCATGAAATAATTATTTATAGTTACACGGCCATGCCTTCAGGATGATGTGCATAAAGGCATAAACCGGTACGCCTGGCCGTTCGAGTTATGCGCATATGCGAAATCGACCTAACTGTTTTTAAGCATGTGTGCGAAGAGTATGAATATGCCTGACAAAAATGAACTGCTTAAGAACCACGTAAAAGACATAAAGCTAGGCAAGGGAATGAGCATAAAGCAGCTGGTGGACTCGCAAAGGGAGATAGGCGGGTTCTCTGCGCAGCACATGATACAGGGAATAGACATAACAAGGGATATGCTTGGTGACAAGGAATCGTTCAATTTCCTCTCCTTCCCCGCAGACATCGTAGCAACCGGCCTGCGAGGCATGATAGCCGATTCGGTTAAGCACTTTGATGCGATAATCACGACCTGCGGCACCCTCGACCATGATCTTGCAAAGGCGTACGGAGGCAAGTACAGCCTTGGCACATTCGAAGTAGACGACAACATGCTCAAGGAGCTCGACATATACCGCCTTGGAAATATATTCATAGGAAGCGAGCAGTACGGCCTTGCGGTTGAGAAGTATTTCGCGCAGATCATGAACGACATATACAGCTCGAAGGACTACAAGGGCGAGTACAGTCCAAGCGAGCTGCTGCATGAGTTCGGGAAGAGGATAAAGGACGAGCACTCGATACTCAGGCAGGCCTACCTTAACGACGTACCCATCTACGTCCCCGGAATAGTCGATGGAGCGTTCGGCACACAGCTTGCGCTCTTTTCGCAGGACCACAAGTTCAAGCTCGACATGCTAAAGGACGAGCTTGCGCTTAGCAACATATCGTTCGACCGCAAGACTACAGGCGCGCTCATGCTGGGAGGAGGGATAAGCAAGCACCATGTGATATGGTGGAACCAGTTCAAGGGCGGCCTTGACTATGCAGTGTACGTCACTACCGCATCGCAGTATGACGGCAGCCTCTCCGGAGCAAGGCTCACAGAAGCAGTTTCATGGGGAAAGGTGAAGCCCAAGGCAAAGTATGTTACAATAGATGGAGACATAACCATCATACTCCCCATAATGTTTTCCTATCTGGAGCTCTTCTAAAGCGCCTGGATGGTTGAGTGGATAACAAGAACATAATATTTGTTATGCTTGACACGGTAAGGGCAGATATGCTTAGCACCTATGGCGGCAAAATCAGCATGCCAAACCTTGACAGGCTTGCAAGGCATGGTAGAAGATATGACATGGCAGTAGCCCCTGGCACGTATACCCTGCCTTCGCATCTTTCAATATTCCTTGGCAAGCGGGTCACCGACATACCCGGAATGAAGGCCACTGGGATGAAGTTCAGCGAGCTCATGACAGATCCGCTGCTCAGGAAGGCCAGGTACGCTAGCGGTGGCATGACGCTTGCAGGAATGATGGAGTATTTTGGCTACAGAAGTGCGATGTTCTCCAATAATCCTTTTGTGTCAGGGCCTACAGGACTTGCCGATGGCTTCTCGCATGTAAGCAGCATGTTCGTTGACAGCATGCTCAGGTCCAACAGGCTCTGGGTCAGGACGGTGCTTGGCATAATACAAAGCGACCTTGCCAGAAGGAACCTCATAAAGCTTGGATACGGCATATCCTCACTTATGCCTGACAGAAGCATTGACAGGCTCTACCTAAAGCTGAGGAAGAAGCTCAATGAGCACTTTTCGCGCGAGTACGGATACTACAGGCTGGACAAAGGGGCCGTGCAGACCAACAGGCAGATCAAGGAGTATGCAAATGATAGCATAGACCAGAGGAATTTCATATTCATAAACTACATGGAGGGCCACGAAGGCTATCCAACCAACCTGGTAGCAAGACAGTATGTGGAGCAGGACAAGTGGCTGCACATGACAGGCAATGCCAATGGAGGGATAGACGAGATAAAGCTTGGTTATGCGAGGAGGCTCGAGTATCTTGATTCAAAGGTAGGAGACCTGCTTGGGACATTGGGAAAGGCAGGCATTCTGGATGATGCAGCCGTAATAATAGCAAGCGATCATGGCCAGGCCTTCATGGAGCATGGGCAGATGTTCCATAATACATTCCCCTACAATGAAGTTGCCAGGGTGCCGCTTGTGATTGCGCAATTCGAAGATGGCAGGCAGGTAAGGCTGGGGGAGACAGTAAACGAGCCGTTTAGCCTCACGCGGCTTAACGGGCTGATAGCTGCAGGTATGGACAGATGCAGCACGCAGGCAGCCATATCTGACCACATAGGCATAACCGAGGTGTGGGATACATACCTTCTCAAGCTCTTCAGGAAGAGATCAAGGAATGCGGACATGATCTACAGTAAGAAAAGAGAGCTTGACCGTAAAGTCACCGCGATATACAAGGGCAGTTACAAGGTCTTGCATCACTACGGCAAAGGCATGGATGAGCTATACGACCTTAAGCGCGACCCAGCTGAGGAACACAATATAATCGGCACGAATAGAGGTGTTGCCCATTCCATCCTCAGGCTAGGCATACCGTGGAACTAGACATTCTTCAGTATGTCGTATATGGTTATTATGCCAACGGCCTTGCCGTCGTGGGCTACTATAACGGCCCCTACAGTCTCAAGCATCGGCTTTATTTTTGTCACAGGAGTGCTGCGGTCTATCTGAGGAAGAGCTCCCTTCATGATTCCGCCTACCTTCCTGCTATGCACTAGATCAGGCGCCTGTGTAGCCATGCTTAGCACATCCTTCTGGTAGACTGTCCCGACCACATGCCTTGCGGAATCTAAAACCGGAAGCTGCGGGAAGTCGTAGTCTATGAAGGTATTTATGGCGTCGGATATCGTATTATTTGGCATTATGTGGATTATCCGCCTATGCATTATCTCCCCCGCATTCCTGCTAAGCAGTTCGCCTCCAGACCGGTTCCCCATGCTGCCCAGAGCATCTGCCACCTCAAACACAGTCTGATAGCTTGGGTTAAGGCGCGTTATGTCGGTCTCGATGCGGGCTATGGTGCTCTGGCTCAGCCCGCACATGCTGGCTAGCCTCTTCTGACTCAGCCCAAGCGTTCTCCTGTTGTCCCTGAGCATGCCGGAGATCTCCTCGAGCGGGCGCACGTTTATAGGCATGCTATCATCCGTATTGGTAATATTATGCGTAACAATAATTATATAGGTATTTATAACCATGTTGCCACACCTACCGCATAATTCTGAGGAATTGATCAAATGGCCAGAAACATATCCGTGAATAAGCTTAATGGCATGCCTGTGGAAAAACAGGGCATAGAGTACGTTGAAAGAAAGGGCATAGGGCACCCAGATAGCCTGATAGACGGCATAGTTGACGAAACAAGCCACGTGCTGAGCAAGGAGTATATAGATAATTGCGGCGGGACCATACTGCACCACAATGTCGACAAAGGCCTCATAATAGGCGGGGCGTCAGAGGCATCATTTGGACGTGGCAGGATAACCAAAAAGATAGAGGTGATAGTGACAGGCAGGGCGACAAGCAAGTTCAACAGCTTTAGCATAGATGTTGATGAGATTGCAAAGAGAACAGCCAAGAAGTACCTTAAGGACAACACCAGGTATCTTGACCTTGACAGCGAGGTAGTGTTTGATTCCAAGGTGGCAAGCGGCAGTGCCGATCTTACAAACGTATTCGTCAGGAACACCGAGCACAAGATACCGCTTGCAAACGATACTTCGTTTGGATTGGGTTTTGCGCCTTTCACCGATACTGAAAGGCTTGTGCTAGAGACTGAAAGATACCTCAACAGCAAGGAGTACAAAGGCAGGATGCCTGCAGTTGGAGAGGATATAAAAGTCATGGGACTGCGCAATGGAAGCAACATAACGCTCACAATAGCAATAGCATTCGTAGCCAGCCTGACTGGGGACCTGTCAACCTATCTCAAGTACAAGGACGAGGTCAGGCATGACGTAGAGAAATTCGCAGAGAAGCTTACCGGCAGGATAGTTACAGTCCACATAAACGCTGCAGACCCCGAGGACAGTGATGAGGTTTATCTTACCAAGTCAGGGCTTAGCTGCGAGGCAGGCGACGATGGCTCAGTAGGCAGGGGCAACAGGGTCAACGGGCTGATTACCCCGTTCAGGCCAATGAGCCTTGAGGCTGCGGCAGGAAAGAACCCCGTTAACCATATAGGAAAGATCTACAACATACTAGCAAGCGTCATAGCAAACGACATAGTCGCTCAGTATCCTGCGGTCGAGGATTGCAACATAGCCATAATGTCGCAGATAGGCAAGAGGATCGACCACCCCCTCAACCTTAACATAGACATATCGGCCGATCACAACGCCAACTTCAACGACGTAAAGGACAAGGCCGCATACATAGCCGACGGATGGCTGGAGAACATAGGCCAGTTCACGATAGACGTATCGCTTGGCAAGTATAAAACATTCTAAGGCGTTGTGCCATGCGTGGACCTATAATCAGAAGAAAACCAGGTGCGCGGCCCATACTCATGAGCGGGGATGTGGCTGACCTCATAGCCGATGTATTAGCTTCCAGAGGAGTGGATCCGACAGCACATAACGCCAAGCAGCTTGTGTTCAATGCAGTCAGGAGGCATGCTATGGGAAGTGACATGCTTCCAGACTCGCCCCAGAATAGCCTGAGAAGGCAGCAGGATGAAGCGCTAGCTCGCCTTGCCATCAGGAATTCTGAGGCCTGCACGGCAGATGGAGATTGACCCTTGAGAGAGCGGATTTTTGCCAAAGCCCTGCGCCTTGGCAATGTGCACAATGCCCCAAGAACTGCATTAGTCGTTTATGCGGTGGGAGTCGCCCAAAAGTTCGCGCATCGTGAGCCCTGGGTACAATGCATCTTTTTGTGCTCCTATCCTGGCTTTAAAGCTTGGGCGTGGAAGCCTGCGCACCTTGTCGATCAGGCCATTTGCCTTATGCACATCAGACCCATGGTAGGAATTGCCGCCATATGTGCCAAGAAGGCACTGGCCAGGAGCCACGCCTGCAGTAAATGTTCCTTCTAGCTCATCGTACATTACCTTTAGGGTATGTGTGTTCTCAAACAGGTAAACGAAGGATATAGTCTTCCCGACATGCACGTCGGAGGAGATCAGGTCAGACGTGTCCAGCCCTATTCTGCCAGGATCATATTTTATGCGACCGGATTCTGTATGCGTTCTGCGTCTTGATGTAACAAGAGTAACCATACACATCGGCCCTTTATTTATTTTAGTGGTTCATGAGGCTTTGCGCAGGCCCATGCCCGGGATAAGCGATAAGCGCAGCTAAGTACTTGCAGAAATGCTGCCGTGAGCAGCTACAAGCTTAGGACAGGGACATCTCTATCTGCACCGTGTCCGGCACAGGTATGCGCATGACCTGCCTGAGCGCCTGGTCGCTGCCGTCTATCTGGACAAGAAGCTTGTGTATCCGCATCTCCCAGCGCTCATAAGTATGTGAACCGTCGCCGCAGGGTGTCTTGCGCGTTGTTATCTTGTACCTGCGCGTAGGCAGAGGAATAGGGCCCTTGAACTTTATGTTAAGGGTCTTTGCTATCTCCACTATCTGCCCGGCTATGCTTATGGCATCCTTGACGTTCCTGCTGATTATCTTTATCCTTGCTACAGGCAATCAATCACTGTCTCTTAACTACGTCAAGAACGACTCCTGCAGCCACAGTCTGGCCCATGTCCCTTATGGCGAACCTGCCAAGCTGCGGGAAGTCGCTGTACTTCTCTATTACCACAGCCTTGGTTGGCTTGACCTTCACTATAGCCACGTCGCCATTCTTTATGAACTCTGGATTCTTCTGGAGCGTCTGCCCGGTCTTTGGATCCTTCTTCTCCACTATCTCGGTTATAGTAGCCGATATCTGTGCAGTGTGTATATGGAACACCGGAGTGTAGCCAGGAGCTATGACAGTTGGGTGGTTTATCACCACTACCTGCGCAGTGAACTCCTGGGCGACCGTAGGCGGGTTGCTGCTGGGTCCTACCACGTCACCCTTCCTCACGTCCTTCTTGTCTATTCCCTTTGTATTGAATCCGACATTGTCCCCAGGCTCTGCCTTCTGCAGCTGCTGGTGGTGCATCTCTATGCTCTTCACTTCAGTCTTTACGCCGGATGGCATTATCACTATAGGATCTCCAGGCTTCATTACCCCGGTTTCCACCCTGCCCACTGGAACAGTTCCGAACCCGGATATGCTGTAAACGTCCTGAACAGGCAGCCTTAGAGGTTTCTCTGTGGGCTTCTTAGGCACCTGGAATGTGTCAAGTGCCTCAAGCAGCGTAGGACCGGTGTACCAGCCAAGCTTATCGGACTTTGCAGAAACATTGATGCCCTCAAGTGCAGAGTAAGGCACAAAGAGGACCTTGGAGATATCATATCCGACCGTCTTTAGCAGCTCGGATACCTTGTTCTTTGCATCGTCGAATTTAGCCCTGTCGTAATTCACCGCATCTATCTTGTTTAGGCCTACGATTAGCTGGGATATACCAAGAACTCTTGCAAGGTATGCGTGCTCCCTTGTCTGGGACTGCACTCCGTCAGGCGTTGATACAACAAGAACTGCGGCGTCTGCCTGGCTCGCACCGGTTATCATGTTCTTCACGAAGTCCCTGTGCCCAGGTGCATCTATGATTGTGAAATAGTATTTTGGAGTCTGGAAGTCCCTGTGCATTATGTCTATTGTTATGCCTCGCTCTCTCTCCTCCTTGAGCTGGTCCATGACGAACGCAAACTCGAATGTAGGTCTGTTGTACTTGGCGACCTCGTCCTTGAGTTTTTTCATGTCCTGCTCAGTAACTGCCTTGGTATCGAAGAGCAGCCTTCCTACTGTCGTTGACTTCCCGTGGTCTATATGACCAATGAAGATCAAATTCATGTGGGGTTTGTCTACCATTTAATTCACCAAATATGATTGTCAAAATGCCGAACTGCCGTAAGCGCTTCAAATTTGACGAGGTAATATTGGCTGATAAGGTATTTAAATCTTTGCCCGATACTGGCCTCAGAAAAAAACGAAACGCAATAGAGCCAGAACGCACTTGGTAGATGACTATATGCTGGTTAGGAACGCCTTTAGGTAACGCATGCCAAGTTTGCTGGCAGGCCACCGTAGCGCTAACAGCTTTGCCTTCCTGACGAATGCGTCCTGGCTCTTCATAAGAACTAGAGTGAACATAAGCATGCTCACCACTATGACTATGAACATGTCTATATAGTCGCTGACCATGAGGAGGGAATTCGAATACGGGGTATTGCGTATAACCATGTACGTTGCCCCTGCTATCACGAAGTCAGTGCCTACTGAAACGTATGCTATCTTCTCTAGTGTCTTTTGTAGCCTCCTTATCCTATCAAGACCACTATAGTACATACCTAGTCGCCAGGAGTTATGTGCTTTGAGTACGTTTAAAAAACTATGCCTGTTTTACCGTCTAGTGGAAGTTTCGTATGCTTGCTTTGTTCCGCTTATGGCATGACGCATGAAAGCTTGCCAAGGACCATATGGGATACAGGTAGTGCATTGGTTGCCATGGAAGGAGCAGCATTGAGGGCTTTGTAGAAACCCTCTTTGTCAGGCATATGGCACAGAATCCAGCAAGTGTGCCATGACCCCTATTGCGCCCATCATTATGGAAGATGCTTATAGTATGCTTTCTAGTAGGGTATTGGCATTCCTACCGAGCCGCAGGCGTGAAAGCTGAGCAAGGAGCCGTGGATATTGCAGGCCTGAAGAACATGCAAGTGGTGCTGGATGGAGATATCCATTCGTATCGCCCGGAGCAGCTTCACAGCAAGCATTAGTAGTCATGGCAAGAGGACAGCTTACCAGTCCTTGAATTCGGTCTGATGGGCGCTCATTATGCCTTTTACTATGGACTGTGTCTGGTATATGTGAAGATGGATATTCTTTGAGTTTCTGTCCTCGTTGATCACAATCAGAAATCGCTTGCATGCAGCGCATACCACATCAATGTTGCTCACTGCAGTGTCGTAGTAATAATACAGCCTCTTGTTTCCACACACCGGACATGAATTTACTATTTTGTAGTATTGCGCAGGGGTGATTTCGTTTTGCATGCCATCATTGTTCAACAAGATAATATATAGTGCAAGTTATATAGTGCGGGCAGGTTGGACGCGCGGCTGGGCTGCATGCAATTGCTGTATAGCGTTAAGGTTCTTGCGAGGATAGGCATGGGCGTATCAGCCGGGCAAGCTGCATAGTGGCATCGTATATTGCGTCTGGTTGCCCGTTCGAGACTATCCTAGTATCTGCTTGCCTGTTTACTATTCCGGCCCCTGACAGCATCTTTGCAGCGTCGCGTACCAGCATGAGGGCAAGAGTCTGGCCCCTGGATAATATCCTTTTGCGCCTGTCTGAAAAGCTAGCCACGACATGCACCACAACTACATTTTCCCTCCCGAATTCCGCAATAAGTGAATGCAGAAGCCTTCTGCTGTATACCCCATCCAGGATTATCGGGGTAGCTGGCAGTTTTGATTTTGTTTCGTCAAGAACTGGCCTGTGGCTTATTATTTTGCCTGGATAGTTGCGCACAAGAAAGCGCATCAGATCCGGCATCCTGTTAATTTCTGATATCTGGGCAGTGAAGCCGCTTGCAGGTATTACGTGGGACCCGTTTTGTTCGGCAGTTTTTGCCGCAATGGTGGATTTGCCGGAGCCCGATAGGCCAGTCAACGCTATGATTTTATTTTGCAAATTTCCCACCAGCAAATAGCCCCAGCCAGATTCGAACTGGCGTCAACGGGTTCAGAGCCCGCTATCCTTGACCACTAGACTATGGGGCTGTGCAGTTACGTAATTCGACTCGCACGTTAATAAAGATGCTGCACGTGTAGTCTATTGATTCTCGTGACTGGCGGATATCGTGAGCATCTTGCAATTTCAGGAGAGATAAAGGACCTTGTGATAGCGGATGCAGTGCTCACGGTGGCCTTTGCGCTGATGTTCTCCGGAGGGCTTCTGGGGCTAGCTTCAGGAGTCGCAAACTTCCTTTATTTCATACCCATAGCTTTCGTTGCGGTCACGCTTTCATTTGTGCTGCATGAGTACATGCACAAGATAGTGGCGCAGAAATTCGGCGCCATAGCAGGCTTTAGGAAGTGGGACATGGGCATAATTGTAACGCTTGCGTCATCCCTTTTTGGAGTGCTGATAGGACTTCCTGGGGCAACCATGATATATTCAAGCAGATTCACTGAGAAGGAGGAGGGATACGTATCGCTTGCAGGCCCGCTTACAAATTTCGCCGTCTTCCTAGTATTCTTTGCAGTGTTTATGTCGCTTTACGGGACGTCCCCGCAGAGTGTGCTCAACGGAATAAGCAATGCAGGCTACATAGAGATCATGATAGTAATAACCATGTTCATAAGCGCATGGCTTGCATTCTTCAACATGCTTCCCATCTACCCTCTTGACGGCAGCAAGGTACTTAGATGGAATAGGTACGTGTACCTTACAGCAATAGCGGTAATCTTTGCATTTCTGTACTACATCGGAGGGCCAGGAATACTCACATCCATGGTGATCGTGCTGATATTCGCACTGATGATACACTTCTTCTTCGCTTCGGGACTAAGGATGTTCTGAGTGCCAGGGACTTCCTGCAATACCACGGACCCATCCCATATTGCCTTCGCGGCCCGCATTCGTGCTGCAACGCCTTGCACCGGCGTGGACCTTCTGCGCCATATGTTTGCCCAGGTTCTCTTTTGCCTTATTTGCCCTGCGGAACATGCTTGAGAAGCCGGCGGTTATTGTTGGCAGTTTGAAGTACAGCCACCTGCGCATAATTGCGCCGCAGTTATTGCTGAAGCTGCAGTAAAGGCATTTTTGTGGGTTTTTCGGTTAGATCTGCCTTAGGAATGTATATCTATACTGGGTCTTTGGGGCAGGGCGTTGGAAGCACGCTGTGATTTGGATTTCGACTCCTGCTCTATTGCTACAGGATACTTGAGCGATTCGTAGAGGTACCTGGATGCTTCCTCAAGCAGCTTGAACTCCTCCTCCTGGCTGGTTTCTGACACCCTCATGGAATTGAGCTTCTTTGCAAGCTGCTGGACATACTTTATGGCCTTTTCCCTCTCTGGCGCGGCAATTGCAGGATCTGTGCCGTTTAGCCGTTCGATTACAGATTTTATGCTCTTGCTCTTGCATAGCTCGTTTGCAAGATCCCTCTTCCACTCGTCAGCTACTATCAAAGTCACAGACTTTGGCTCTTTCCCGGCCTTCTTCATCAGGGCTATGACCTGCTTAGAGTCGCTTATTATACTGTCAAGAAGAGCCTCCTCTGCCTCGATCTTGTCGCTTATCATGGATTCGTCTGGCGAAGGCCACTTCTCTATAGAGACAAAATTTTCGTTGCCAAGATCATGCCACAGTTCCTCGGCGATATGGGGGGCCATGGGCGCCATCATAAGCACCACGTTTGATATGTACTCCTTGAGCACCATTCCGTTTGGCTCTGCGCGCGAGAGGTATCTTTTGAGCTCAAGAACCGAATCGTACACCACTGCAGTGCTAACGCCCCTTAGCTCCAGCTTCTCTATCTGGGCAGTTACCTCGCGCACTTTCCTGTTCATCCTTGAATACATCCAGTAGTCAATGTGCCTCAACTCGCCGCCGTCAGAATCCGAGACCCTCTGCGCTACTTCATGCAGATAGCCGAATCGCTCGTCAAGGCCCCTGGCAGCCTCATCGCTGAACTCTGAGTCGCTGAAAAGATCTGCGCCAGCCGCCACCATCGTCCTCATCACATCAGCGCCGTACTTGCCAAGGGCATCCACAAGAGGAACTATGTTGCCAAGACTCTTGCTCATCTTCTCGCCTTCGCTTAGGACCGAACCGTTCACAACTATCTGCTTTGGCCAGTACTTCTTGTCGAATATAGTGGAGTGGTTGAATATGTACATTGTCAGATGGTTGAATATGAGGTCGGGGCCGGAATGCCTTGATGTGTTCCTGTACCAGTACTCGAACGATTCCCTGCATCTCTTAGCCGTCTCGTACCCCACGCCGGTGCCGGCAGATACAGCCTCGGCATCGCCCTTGCCCAGGAATATGTAGTCGAACAGCTCTGGTTTTAGCTTCTCGACGTCTATGCCGCGCAGGAAATTGGATATGGTGTAGAAGGACATGTATATAGTGGAATCTGACAGCGACTCTATTATCTTATCCTGCTCGAGAGGGAACCTTGTGCCAAGACCCTGCGAGCGCGCCACGGCCCTTAGGTCTATCCAGTCTATGGCAGAATCGAAGGCCTTCCTGGACTTCTCAGGCAGTACGTTTATTGCGCTATAAGCCTCCTTTGCCTGCTTTTTCCACTGTGCATTGCCGTAGTTGAGAAACCACTGGTCTACAACATTTACAACTATCGGATAGCCGCACCTGCAGTACACAGGGCTGTTTGCAAGTATGTACAGATCCATGGCCTTCCCTGAGGAAAGCATCTGAGAGGTTATCTTTGCCTTTGCCTCCTGCACGCCCATGCCGGCGTAGCCCTCGAGTATCATCTTGCCCAGGTGGGACTCCTCCTTGTACTGCTGCTTTGTGGCGAGCTCGAGTACGTCATCGCTGTCCTGCGACTTGAACATCTCTATGTATGCAAGGGCAGGAGCGTCAAGATAGCCTGGCATGGAACTGGTCTGGCTGAACTCAGGGTGCGCCCCTTCAGGTATCTCTATAACGCGTATCGGTTTTATGTCCTTTGCAATGCCCTGGGATTTGAGCTTCTCTAGCTCAGCGTAGTCGAATGGAGCGTGGGCCGGAACACTCATTACTACGCCTGTGCCAAATGCGTCGTCGACAAATTCGCCGTAAAACACTGGCAGCGAGGCGCCGCTTTGCGGGTTTAAGCACCTCTTTGAAAGCAGATCTGAGCCGCTTATCTCGCCTATCGGCTCTACTTTCATCTGATATTTCAGGATATCGGATGCAGCCTTCGCCACGTAGAATGTGTCCTTGCCATCTATCCTGCACAGCGCGTACCTTGAGTCCTTTTTTACCCATAGGTTTGTGACTCCTGCAGTGGTCTCAGGGCGGTAGGTGGCGCACAGAAAATAGGTGTCTTCTCCTTCGACTTTGAATTTCACCCCGGCCACTTTCTCTATCTCAGGCTCTACGTCCCTTTTGGTGTCGTGCATGCCCACTGCGTTATTCTCATTAGGGCACCATCCGACAGGGTGCTTGCCTTTCACCAGGTAACCCCTGGAATTCAGTATGCCAAACTGCCACTCTACGAACTTGCTGAAGAATGGCTCTATGGACACGAACTTCCTGCGCCAGTCTATGCTGTAGCCCGCCTCGTGCATCCCCTTCTCTATCTCGTTTCTGAAATAGTCAGCTATGAACAGCGGGTCTGTCATCTTGGCTATGTCGGAATCAGGTATGTGGAATAGCTTTAGGTCCTTTATCAGGTCCTGGTCGTTGTTCCTTATCCTCTTGGCAAATGCCAGTATGGGGGTGCCAGTAGCATGGAATGCCATTGGAAAAAGCACGTTGAACCCGCTCATGCGCTTGTACCGTGCGAGCACATCTGCTATGCCGAACGTGCGCAGATGGCCTATGTGCTGTGGCCCGTTAACGTACGGAAACGCAACTGTAATCAGGTAGGGATCCTTATTTGAAACGTCTCCCTCGAATAGCCTTGCATCGTCCCATGCCTTCTGCCATTTCTTGTCGATTTCGTGATAATCCATAACAGCAGCCTATGTGGTTTTAGGTAGCAGACTCTTGCTTATTTTTGCAACCTTCTGGTTGTTATTGAGCTGCGCAGTTATAAAGAAGATTGCCTTCGCAGAGATGATCTCGTCCATGCAGTAGTTTATGTCATCAACGAGATCGTATCCGCTGCCAAGCACTTTGCCCTTGTTTAGCCACACTAGCTCTCCGTCTTGGGTTTTGCTGCCTATTGGTATGCTCTTGCTTGCTACCCTCGCCTTGAAAAAACACATCACCCAGTCCTCCTCGTAACCCTCTTCAAGTTTCACTACCCCTGCAAGCGATAGGTCGCCTTTGGACAGGGAGTATCCTGTTTCCTCTTTTATCTCGCGTATTGCTGCATCGGCATAGTTTTCGCCTTTCTCGAGCCTTCCGCCTACGCCGTTCAGCCTGCCAGGATCTATCTTCTTGCTTGTGCTGCGCCTGAGGAAGAGATAGTCATCGCCGCAGTACAGAAAGCATGTGACTGAAGTCTGCACAAGGCGTTTGTATTGCTCGTCGGACATGCTATCTGCCTTTTGCGCCAAGCTTCTTGAAAAGCCTTGCGTAGAACTCCCTGACATGCGACTTGGAGAACTTTGAGAGCATCTTGCTATCTGCCTTTAGCCTGACTGACTTGCCGCGCGACATGCTTACAAGCATCTGGGCGAGCTTCTTGTCGCTGCCGACTATGCACATGCCCTTGACCTCATCGGGAATTGGGCTGTATTGAGGTATGAGAACAGGAGTGCCAAGCATTACGCTCTCTATGGCCAGGATGCCAAGGCCCTCCCTCTCCGAGGTGTGGAGCACTGCAAGGGAATCCCTTATCTGCCTGTAAAGCTGGGCGCTGTCGGGATAGTAGTTGCGTATCCTGACCCTGCTCTGAAGGCCAAGAGACCAGATTTGCCTGTCTATGTTGTATCTGTCGGGCCCACTGCCCACGATGAGGCCGTTTATGCTGCCGTTTGACTTTGTGGCACTGGACAGTATCCTAAGCCACACGTCGAGCCTCTTCTCCTTTATCAGCCTGCCTGAAAATAAGACTGTGCTTGATGCGTGGGCTTTCTCGGACTTGACGCGCTTTATTACAGAGTCGTCTACTGCAGGCGCGAATTCGCTTATCTTACTGCGCGGTATCCCGAACTTCGCGAGATTTCTTGTGGTGGTGCTGGATATCGTTATGTAGTGGTCAGCGCCCTTTATCGCGGACTTTGAGTAGGAGTATGAAAGCCTTCCAGACATCTTGCCCATATAGGTCTTCCAGTACTCTTCGTCCCATACCTCGGCAACCTGGACTATAAGCTTTGCGTTGTTGATCTTGCAGTAAAGCTTTAGGAATGGGAGATGAAGGATTGGGAAGGCGTTGGTTATAACTACATCGAACTTATGCCGGTATATCTGCGCCAGGGACAGCACGTAGCGCACTGCCTCCCTCACCGACCTTCTGCCATGACGGTATATCAGGTCCTGGCTGGTCTCGTTGTATGCATGGTATTTTATGCCCCTGTAGGTAAACTCGTTGGACCTCATTCCAGGCCACTTGGTGGTGAAATAATGCACGTCGTTCCCCTTGGCAAGCTCTTCGGCCTCATTGAAGTTCATCGCCTCTATGCCGCCTATGTGCCAGGGATACGGTACGTCGTAAGCGAAAGCTATCTTCATGGTGTCACACCTTAGCATTCTTGTTCTCGACGAAATAGTCGCCAATGAACATGTATCTGGATCCTGTTTTCTTGAGAGTGCCTATCGCATCCTGTGGGGAGGATACTATGGGCATGCCGTGGATGTTGAAACTTGTGTTTAGAACAATCCCGTAGCCTGATCTCCTTTTAACCTCCCCAAGTAGGCTCTTGTATGCAGGATTCTCATCGCCAACCATCTGCGGCCTTGCGGTCATATCCACATGCACCACGGACTTCATCACCTCGCCAGCAGACCTCTTGGCAACGTAGCCCATGGTCATGAACCTGTCGGTGCCCTTCACGTCCTCAAGGAGCCGTGGAGCTTCCTCTGCAAGCATAGACGGGGCGAAAGGCTGGTACCACTCTCTCTGCTTCACGTAAGTGTTCAGCTTGTCCTTTACGCGTTCAGAGCTTGAGTTGCCAAGTATGCTCCTGTTTCCAAGAGCCCTTGGGCCGAACTCCATTCTGCCCTGGAACCATAGCACGTAGTCGTTCTCCTCTATGATCTCCGCTGCGTGTGACGCCTTCCTCTTCTCCTGGCTGAACTCCAGTTCCTTGTCCCTCTTTAGGAGCTGCTCTATGTAGTTGTTATCGTAGAAATCCCCAAGATAGGAGTTGCTGAACTCATATCCGGATACCCCATTTTTGTTGTAGTTTGCAGCCAGGGCTGCGCCCAGGGCTATGCCGCCGTCCCCCATGTGTGGGAAGATGTACCAGCGCCTTAGCTTGTCAAGCGCGCGTATGCGCATGTTTGCCTTTATGTTGGACATTACCCCTCCTGCGAAAGCCACATCATGCATTCCGAATTCGTCCAGGGCGTTTGAGACGAACTCCGCGACGATGTGCTCTATGAGCTGCTGGGCCATGTATGCGAACTGCTCCCGTGGCATGCCCCATGCCACCCTGTTCAGCATGTCGTACTGCCTGGAAGGGCTATATAGCGCCTTCATGCTAAGCCCGTCAACTGAGAAGAATTCTCTGAACTTGTTCTCGCTGAACTTGAACGGGAAGGAATAATCTGCCATGGCCATAACCTTGCCCTCGTCCTCCAGCTCCCTCATTCCCACTATATTAGTGACCTGCTCGAAGAATATGCCTATCGAGTCGCGTGTGGGTATGCTCCTTTGCCTTATGAGTTTGCCTTTCTCAAGAGTGCTTATGGAACCGGATACGCCATCGCCGGTACCATCAAGCGTTACGACCAGGCAGTCCCTCATGCCTGACGTGAATGCTGCCGTTGCAGCGTGGGCTTCGTGATGGTCTATCGCAGATATGGTGGGTTTTTCAAAACCTAGGCGACGCAGCTCTCTTAGTATGCACGCCTTGCTTATGCTGCCGCACAGTGGCAGTGCGCCTATTGCAGTCATGGTGTACTTTGTGTAGTGCATTAGCCCTTCTGCCCTTGGCCGTAGCATCTTCCTTCTCCTGAACCGATAGTATGCCTCCTTTTGAGCTGGAAATACCCTTGAGATTGTTTTTGTGAGCTCTGTTGTTGGGAATGCCACCACGTCCACGTCCGATGGTTTTATGCCTTCGAAGTCCAGCGCGGCCTTTATCGAATGCGATGGGAATGCGACTTCCAGCTTCCTTTTTGTATACCTCTCCTCGTTGGAGGCAAATATTATGCTGCTATCCCTTACTAGCGCAGCTCCGGAGTCATGCCCATCCCATATCCCAAGAATATACATCGATCCACACTCACAGCAGGCTGGCTATGTGGCCAACGAGCGTCTGGTAGGCCTCGCATGCTGTCCACGCGCCAGGTTCCCTGCCTTCTTTTATAAGCCGCCTCACCTCCTTCGCCTCATCGTTGTTCCACATCGGAGCAAGGCTGTAGCCGCTTTCGCGTATGTTGCCGATCTTTCTGCCCCACATTATGGATGGATAGACGTTGCCATAGCTGTCCATGAAAAGCGATACATCAAGGCTTCTGCCTTTCATTGGAGGCTTGCCTGTCTTGACATAGTACTGTAGTTTCTTTAGGAACGCGGTCTCCACCGTAGGCAGTGCCCCGAATTCATACTTTCTGTAGCCTATGAATTCGCCAAGCTCCTGCGCAATTACTGGCCTATCTGGAGCAAGATCCAGTTTCTCGTTCTTGTAATAAGTGTCTGAGACCTGGCCCACGTTCACATGGAAGTTATTGTACGTTGCCCACGAAAGCTCTGCCTTAACCTTCTGTATTGTCTCAAGCAGATGGCCCTGGTTGAACCTGCTCATCGTGTACCCGAATATGAAAAAGAGATTGCTGTGCGTAGCTTGAAGCTCGTGCAGCCTCCTTGCCATGTTGATTACGCGGTCGAAGTTGCCAGGTATTCCGCGTATCTTGTCGTGCAGCTCCCTGTATCCATCCAGGCTTAGCGTTATGGATACCTTTGGTATGCCAAGTTCCAGTATCTGGGTTATCTTGCCCACGACCGCATCTGGGTTGCATAGGGAGTTGGTAGGCATGGTGAGAAGATAGAGGTCCTTTGAGCTATCCTTGAATGCTCTTATTATGTCTACGATGTCGCTCCTAAGAAACGGTTCCCCTCCAGTAATCTCTATCCACTTGAAGTAGTTGTTCCTGGCAGCAAATTCCTTTATCTCGCGCAGGTCGAGTTCGCCAGTAGGATGCAGCTGCCATATTGAGCAGGTGAGGCAGCGGCTCTGGCAGGAGTATGTTATTGAGAAGGTAAGTTTATATGGCCTGCTTAGCCTTGTAAAATTGCTCCTCAGTGCAGTCATGGCAAGGCCCGCGAGCTTGGTCTGCTGGTTGATGGTCATTATAATGCACCTTGACTCATGATGATTTAATATATGTTGCTAAGGATATAAAACATGTATGGCTGGGAACGGCCTCAAGGCGCAAACCGCGTTCGACTTCCTTGTGAGCTACGGATGGGGAATGGTGCTGCTGGGCATGGTGGTAGCTGCATTGATAGTATTTGTAAGCCTGCCGTACAATACTGTCCCGCCTTCATGTACAGTGCGGTACGGAGCCACATGCAAATACATCAGCATAGGCTCCAATTCCTTGCTTTCTACCACCAGGATAAACCTTATACTGCAAAACAGCCAGCAGTACGGCCTGATAAACCCATACGCAACAGTCAATGTGTCTGGCTACGGATCGCTGCAGCTGCCGTGCCTGCCTGCAAATGTGCTTGCGGGTGGTATTATGCTGTGCACTGCGACATATCCGGCTGCAACTGGATTGGGCACGCAGGCTCAAGGAGAGATATGGCTAAACGCAACGATATGCCTGCAGGGATCGTTTGATTTGTGCACCGCGCAGCAGCAGGTCTCGTTTATCGGCAACTTCACTGGGCAGACTGTTGCGCCGTCGATATCGGCGCTACAGCCAAGCGTGGCGCTTTACGTGCCTTCGCCTGATGATAGGGTTTATACACCGCTGCCGATAGTGGCTAACGTCAGGGTTGGAGGAGTCCCAATACAGGGCAGTGGGGTGTCGTTTGCAGTCAATGCAGTGCAGGCATCCGTATCTCCAGGAATGGCTCTTACAAACATAAACGGCAATGCCACAGCATACTTCACCGGAAGATCACTTGGCAGTGTTACAGTAACTGCAAACTCCCTTGGAGTGTACGCTGCAAACACCATAACAGTAGTATATTCGACGTGACCTGTGAATATGGGTGGACCTTAGCGGCTTTTGCCCCCCTCGCTTACCGCATAAAGCATTGAAAGCATTTTTCTTGTGAGTATTCTTGCAGGGCCGCTTGCCATCGCCTCGCCATCCTTGATCGCTATAAGCCAGTCAGACATTGCCGCTAGTCCCGTATCCTGTGTTGCTACGATTGCCGTTGTTCCGTGCCTGGCTGACATGTCTTTTATGGCCCTGACAACGCTGCTCCTGTTTGAAGGGTCCAGCCCAAGCGTAGGCTCGTCGAACAGAGCTACAGGTGCGCCTATTGCCATTGCTCTTGCTATAAGCACAAGTCGCTTTTGGCCGGTGCTGATCTCGTCGAATTGCTTATTTGATAGGCCAGGTATGGCAAGCTCTTTGAGCGCTCCGAGTGCCTGTTTTGGATTTATCCAGGAGCCGTGCCTTTTCCCACTGGATACCACATCAATGCACTTAAGACCCACGTTCCCGGCCTCTGAGGGAGTATAAGAGAGATATCGCGGCAGGTCCGAGACATCCAGTGCGCCAAGATCCCTGCCCCCTATGCAGATTGCGCCAGAGATTGGAAGGATATGCTTTACCATTGCACGCAGCACTGTGGTCTTGCCTGAGCCGTTGCGGCCTAGCAGCGATGTCAACTTTCCCCCAGGAGCCTGTGCGGTAAGATTGCTTATTACCATGGTGCCGCCGTACCCAAGACTAAGGCCGTCGAACCTGATTGCGTAACCACTGCGCTTATTGCCCAATCCACCTACCCCTTCGTATAAGGTATATCAGTGCAGGCGCCCCTATCAGGCTTGTTATTGCAGTTATTGGAACTACAGTGTATGGTATGATGATTTTTGAAAGAAGGTTTGCCAGAAGAAGTATTGCGGCTCCGACAAGCCCGCACAGCGTAAGCACCTTGGAATTATCGGCATCCTTTATGGCAAGCCTTGTGATGTGTGGCGAGATCAGACCTACAAAGCCTATTATCCCGGTAAATGACAATGCCAGGGCAGTTAGCACGCTTGAAGCAGTTATCATGATGCTCCTTAGCCTGCTGGCATCCACACCGGAAGAATTAGCAACTTCGTCGCCTATGGCCATAAGGTTGAATTTCTTACCAGACCAGAAAATAAACAGAAGGACTGGAACGCTTGCCAGTGTTATTATGATATCGCTTGATGCATTTAGGCTGCCAAGGGACCCGAAGAGGAGGAAGAATATCGAGAACGAAGCTGTACCATTGGCCAGAAGCCATGAATCAGTTATAGTTGCCAATGAGGAAAGGAATATAGAAACGGCTATGCCGGCAAGTATTAATGCAAGCCATCCGCCTTTCCTGCCAGTGAGCACTACTAGCAGGGTGGCGAGAAGCGCTCCGGCAAAACCCATAGCTGGCTGCAGCAGGGTAGCCAGGAAGAAGACGCCCGGTACCATGGCGGCGAATGCGATGCCTGCAAGGGACCCAAGCACAGCGCCAGATGCTGTCCCGGTTATGTACGGGTCAGCAAGCGGATTCCTGAACACCGCCTGCATTACGGCGCCGGCCACTGCCAGGTCTATGCCCACAATCACAGCGCCGTAGGCCTGCGGAAGCCTAAGTACAAACAGTATGGTGCTGTAGATGCCCATGGGATGTAATAGGTATTGCAGTGGAATCGATACACTGCCCCAGATAAGGTTTGCTACAAAAAGAGCAGCCGTGAGCGCGATCATTGCAATTACAGCAACCAATAAATCCTGCAATCTGCGGCCCAACCAAACACCTTGCCGTATAATATACTGCCAGGTTAATTTATTTACCTGGTTAGGATAATTGCCAGCAATGCTTTATATAACTTGCTCATGAGTTACACTACTGGTTGTGTTAAAATAAACATGTACAACTACCAGTTGTGTGTTGGTGATATATATGAGATCTGCATATTTCTTTGGACTTGCGGTGTTGTTGCTGCTTCCGGTTGCTATTGAAGCGCAGGCCTATGTGGCAGTGACTCCGCCGAACGCGGTAGTAGATGCAGGGCAGACAGTGGCGCTTTATGCGGCCGTACATAATGGCACGGGCGCTTATGCTTACCAGTGGTACAATGCAACTGGAGGCTCGGATGTGGAAATTGCTGGAGCAAACTCCTATGCCCTTAACATCACCGCAGAGTCGGCAGGCCAAAGGCTTATGTATTTTGCAATGGCCAACTCAACACGGGCTGCAGGCAACTCTACTGGAAATGCTCTGCTGCAGTCAAACTACGCCAACATAACTGTGGATCCTGCGCTTAGTATAGCCACAGATTATTATCCGCCAGTGGTAAACATAACTACGCCGCATTCGTTTACGTTCAATGCGCTTTACAATATCGTAGTTGCAGGAGGTACCGGCAATTATTCCTACAGTTGGAATACTTCTGGCTTGCCTTATAATGCATTTATAGCCAATTCCTCTTGCAGCAGCACCGGGCCTTTATGCATAATAACTGCAGGGAATGTTACTGGCAGCGTATCTGGGACCCTGACAGTTTCAGTATATGATAGCTCAGCAGGGAATGCATCGTATGCCAATACCCAGTATTATCTCCTAACCGCTAATCCGGACCCGCCTCTTGTAAGCGATTACCTCGATAGGAATGTAAGTCAGCTGCTTCGCAATCCGCTCAGGATAGGGCTCATCACACCAGGCGCAGCGCAGATAGTCTACTCGCTTGGGCTTGGCAATTACACAGTTGCGGCAACTGCCGCTACAGAGCAGGTGCTCCGTGGATTTGGAGCAAGACTGCCGAGCACGGCTGCAGACATAGGGCTGAACTTTGATTATTACCTGCCTGACTACTTCGAAGAGCTAGTGAATACAACTGCGGATTATGTGCCCATAGATGCCGGGGCTTTTGAGGGGACCCTGACGGCCGGACTGCAGGACTTTCAGGCAGGCGGAGTAAATTCTGTAGTCATAGGAGGCGATTTTGACAAGAACATAAGCGGGGTCAGAAGCGACATAATGCTGGTTGCAAACACTACCAATTCGACGCCGCAAGGCCTTGAGGTTACGGATGCCATGGGCAGGATACTTTCCGGAGTTAATAGCAGGGTATATGGAGTTAATACGCCGACAGTTGCCATGATAATATGGTATGGATACGGCAGCATGTATGCAGATGGCAGCAAGTCTTTCATAGGCTCGGAGATTGAGGAGGCCAATGGGAACAACATATTCCCAGGCTATTATCCATCGCCTTCGGTAGAGCAGTTGATAGCAGGCAATCCTGATTATATAATAGCAAGCATATTCGGAACGCCATATTCGAATATATCGACCACATACAATCAGCTTGCGACAATGCCGGGCATACAAAACACAACTGCATGGAAGGATGGAAGAGTTTACGTGCTTGGCAACTTGGCAACAAACATAACTGACGAGCCAGGTCCCCTTGCAGCATATGGAACACTGCTGTATGCAATCATACTTCATCCACAGCAGTTTGGCTATACCAACTCCTCAGTTCCAAATAACATAACAAGCCAGTGGGTAGAGCAGAATGTAATGCCGTCGCTTAGCTTCTTGCCCACGGTGCAGATTGCTGCGCAGGGCAGCCAGCAGGTGGACGTAGGGCAGAACCTCTCCTATGAAGCCACAATCTCGCAAGGCAATGGAGTTGGACCGTTTGAACTGCAGCTTGTTGCTAATGGGAACGTTGTAGCTAATGCCACCGTAATGCACAGCGGAGACTCTGCATACGTATCGTACGCGCCGCAGACGCCAGGCAGGCAGGCAGTGTATGTGCGTGCAACCGATACGGGCTCTGGAAACTATACATTCGACTCTTCCCGGCAAAACGCCACCGTGAGCCAGCCAACCACAAGCAGCTCTACAGCGACAACAACGGTTGGCACAAGCGCCGGATATGGCATACGGGGGAGCGGCGGTAGCTCAGTGCAGAGCACGTCTGTGACCACGGTAGCGCAGCAGATCGTAACGCAGAAGAATGTTCCGGCAAGTAGCACCACATATGATACAGTTATGCCGACAACCAGCCCAACAACATCGGTGCAGCGTGAAACTACCCAGATAACAACTGCTGAAACGACAATCCCTAGGCAGTCCGTAACGCAAGTTAAGTCTTCAGTCATATCGAAGCAGCAATCGCCTTACACGTTGCCGGCAGGTATTGCAGGGGTAGTGATAGCAATAGCAGTGGGTTATGCGTTCTTCAGGCTTAGAAAGTAGGGCGTTGCGTGAAGGCAAAACGTGGCGCGCAGGCCTGCAGGAGCTTGGCATGTGGCTAAATTCAGGAACGCTTGAGATAAGCGATCCTTCCGTCAGAGACCACATTCACAGCCATGGCGACTTCGGGCAGGTCCACGCCGCCTTTGACTTTCCTGTGGCGATCTTTCATAATGGCTTTGAGTTCCTTTGCAGGCATAATGGGATTGCTCTTGCCCACGATCACTGCGACTTGCGGACCCATGAGAGTGGAATAGCTTTCGTGATTATCGCAGAATTCGCCGAGTTTGAGCCTGCGTTCCCCCCGCGCCACATGAATATGCAGCTTCCTTTTGGAGGACATCAGCTCGGCCATGGTGGCAGACTCGTTGCTGCCCAAAAAGCCATCCTCATTGGATGGCAGCTCGCGTTCCATGCCCATGCCACTCTGGTATGCGCGCGCAATGACAACCCTGCACGACATGCCTTCAGGGCCCGTGGCACCCCGAACAAACAGCGCTTTTGCATCGCCTTCGGATTGCTGCACGCCCGGAAGCGTGAATTCCGAAGGCACAAAGTCCCTGCCGCGCAAGTACTGCAGGAAGTAATCCTCGCTGCTGCCATAGCTGGTCACAAATTCCATAACAGGGCAATTGTTAGGATCAAAATTGGCTAGGTTCCTGACAGCGTCATACGTGTCAAGCAGCCTGCCAAGGCCCTTTCTGAGATCTCCTGGCAGTGGCTCGCCAAGTTCTATTACCCTGCCATTATCAAAGAGGGTATAGTGCCATGATTTCCCATGCTGCCTGCTTACAGTAGTTATGTGATAGCGATCGCTTATGGCAGAGTCAGCAACTACCTTCCTTAAATAGCCTGGAATTTCCCGCCAGTAGGAGAATGTGACCCCTTCCTTGAACGACTTTGCATCAGTGCCAGTAAGCCTGCAATAATCCCCTATCCTGCGGTTGACGTCGAAGCCGTCTAGAGTTTTCCTGAGCGCCCTTGATATGTTAGCTGCAGTTTTCTTACCGTCGATTATGAGTGTGGATGAAGTAGGACTTGGCAGAAGGCCAGATCCACCCATGTACTCAAAAGTGCTCTCGCTGCGATATATAAGGGGCACCCGTGATCTGAGTGCGGAACTGAGGGTATCGTACCTTTCCGGCACTAGGATGCCATGGTGCGCAACTAATTCGCCGATGGTTCGCTTAGGCTGCCCATGCAACGCTTGTGGGTGCGCAATGTAATAGTCTGCCCTTTGAATCCGCATATCAACGCAGGTTCCTCAGCTGGCGTCATATTTAACTATATCGGGGAACGCATGTTGGCTTTTTAGCCCTTAGCCCAAGGCTAGTGCTTCGCATCAGGCTTTAGGCTGCGGCTTGCTTGAAGCGCGCGAAACGCTATCTTTATAAACTCTTATGGATGATATTAGTTGAATATGCCTAGGCTTAGTGCCTTGGCTTGATTTTAAATGGTTTAATGGCAAGGATGCATACAGGAAAGCACGGGAAGTCTAAGTCGCGAAAGCCTGACGTTCGGCTAGGCGTGAGGCCCGAGGGAATAGTTATAAGCAACGAAGAGGTAGTGAAACTCATAACAGATTATGCAAAGCAGGGCAAGCATCAGGCCCAGATAGGGGAACTGCTAAAGACCAAACACGGCATACCTTATGTAAGGCAGCTTTTTGGAAAAAGGCTTGGAGACGTGCTCGAGGAGAATGGGTTCAAGGCAGAGATCCCGCAGGATATGATGGACTTGTTAAGGAAAGCTATAACGCTAAGGAGGCATCTTGAGAGAAATCATAATGACGTTCACAATCGCACCAGGCTAAACAGAGTAGAGGCTAAGATATGGAGGCTCAGCAACTACTACAAGAACACCGGAGCCATGCCTGCTGACTGGAAATATGATCCCGTAAAGGTGGCACTACTCATAAAGAGCTGATTACACTATGGCAACGCAGAAGTCATCGGAGAAATGGAAGAGCAAGGTGTGGTTCAATGTTTACCCGCCAAAGCTTCTTGGCGAGTCTGCCATAGGCGAGATACCGGCAAATGATGAGAAGGCGATCATGGACAGGCGTATAAAGGTCAGCATGAGCTGGATAACACACAGGCCGGAGCACTCTTTCATGCTTGTCGGCCTTAGGGTAAACAACGTAAGCGGCAACAGCGTCAACACGGATCTCGATTACATTGAGCAGACTTTCAGCTACATACACTCGCTTGTAAGGAGGCATTCTAGCGCAATATACACAGTTGATAAGCTCAAGGACAAGAACGGCAGGGGTTTTGTGCTCAAGCTCATAGCAGTAACTGCAAGCAAGATAAGGACTCCTAAGAAGACGGCCATAAGAAAGGAGATAGGCAAGTTCACTAATGAGTTCTCGGCTGCGCACACCTTCGACGAGCTTCTGAACGCAATGCTTGACGGCAGCTTCCAGTCCGAGATCATACGCAGGACGCTGAACATTGCGCGGGTAAGCAAGCTGGAGCTGAAAAGGATAGAGGTATAAGCACACTGGCTGCTTGACATGCATATAAATACGGGCATCTAATCCTAATCGGGGAATGCTGGCATGAACAAGGTAATGATATCGCCATCAATACTCTCTGCAGACTTTGGCCATCTTAGAGCCTCTGTAGAGGCCCTTGACAGATGTAATGCCGACAGAATACATATAGACATAATGGACGGCCACTTCGTGCCTGGAATAACATTCGGGGCTAAGATGGTTGCAGCACTGCGCAGCGCGACAAAGATCCCGTTTGAGGCCCACCTGATGGTAAGTGACCCGGGCATACAGGCAAAGGCAGTTGTAGCTGCAGGTGCAGACATAGTCATAGTGCACCATGAAGCATGCGCAGATCTTGAAGGAGAGATTGCCGCAATAGAGTCACAAGGCGCAAAGGCAGGCGTAGCCATAAATCCTCAAACCACTTTCGACAGTATAAGCAGCAATATGGGCAGCATAGACACCCTCATGATAATGGGAGTTGACCCTGGCATGGGCGGACAGAAGTTCATGCCCGTTGTACTGGACAAAATACGTCAGGCGAGAGCATATGTGGACAAAAACAGATATGGCACGATAATTGCCGTAGATGGCGGGATTAATATTGAAACCGGCAGGCTAGCGATGGAAGCTGGCGCAAGCGAGCTGGTTGCAGGATCCGCCATATTTGGCGCGCATGCGAGTGTGAGTGATTCCATCGAAGGGTTCAGGAAGCTTTGCTGGAATCACTAATAGCCATGATTTTGGATTACAGGACTAGTCGCCATTGGCAGGCAGATAGCCATGTATTATACTTCTTGCATCTGCAGGATTTCTTGAGACTTCATTGGCAATTCTCTCCGCAAGTGAGAGGTTTCCGTTGTGAAGGGCTGCGGACATGATGCTTCTTGCATTTGCGCGCACTATTTCATCGGGATGGCTGCCGAGTTCGCGGAGTTTCTGCTGCGCGCCCTTTGCAAGGCTGTCCGCAAGTGAGAGGTTTCCGTTGCGAAGGGCTGCGTACAGGATGCTTCTTGCATTTGCGCGCACTATTTCATCGGGATGGCTGCCGAGTTCGCGGAGTTTCTGCTGTGCGCCCTTTGCAAGGCTGTCCGCAAGTGGGAGGTTTCCGTTGCGAAGGGCTGCGTACAGGATGCTTCTTGCATTTGCGCGCACTATTTCATCGGGATGGCTGCCGAGTTCGCGGAGTTTCTGCTGTGCGCCGTTTGCAAGTCTGTCC
>JAJZJQ010000027.1 GCA_021851065.1 Microcaldota archaeon | reverse complement strand
AGTCGCAAACATGGTGAAAAATCACCATCTTGCTAAATCCATCAGCGAATCCTCATGGGGAAACTTCGCCCAAATGCTGCAATACAAGGCTGAAAGTGCCGGTTGCGTGGCATTGGGAGTGAACCCTAACAACACCTCAAAGACATGCAGTGGATGTGGAAACATTCAGGAAATGCCCCTATCAGAAAGGACATTCAGCTGCCAAAGGTGCGCAATGTCAATGGACAGGGACTCGAATGCGGCAAAGAACATACTCAAACGAGCTACCGAAGGACATTCGGGAAGTCACGCCTCTGGAGACATTGTAAGACCTTCGCACATGAAGGCGGATGTCGCTGAATCAGGAACTATACTTGGTGCTTCACGATGACCAATCAAAAAGCACCATTGGAAGCCCACAGACTTCAGTCGTGGGAGGATGTCACGGCGCTGTTAGCATGGAAGCTTTAAGAAGCCAAAGGCAGATGCGCGCAGAGGCATTGGACGGACCCGGCAAGATTCTAATAGATGGACTCAAGCAGATGAGGCACACCCACAATGTGGTAAAGGATTTGCCTAGCGGGCTTTACGGCATTACTTCAGACAAGTTTGGCCACACACATCCTGAGAGTGCGCAGATATTTCTCAAAGCCGGAGTGAAGATCATACAATACTGCGCTGGCACCAGCGCAGGCACACCCAGATCCACGCGCGACATCATGGACGATGCGCATGCAGTGAAAGAGATGTGCAGCAGATACGGGGCAGCCTTGGTGGTCAATGGCAGAATCGATGTGGCGCTTGCCATAGGCGCAGACGGTGTGCATCTGGGCCATGGCGACATGCCTCTTACCTATGCAAGGAGTATCTTCAAGGGAACAATAGGACAGTCCGCAGACACCGCTGAGATGGCCAGAAAAGCGGAACTTGAAGGGGCTGACTACATATGTGCCAATAGCGTATTCACGCCTTCAGCAAAGTCTGCAAGCAAAGCCATCGGCATCGAAGGTCTTGGGATGATAGCGGCTGCTGTGGCAACTCCGGTATATGCTGCAGGCGGTATAAACCTAAGCACCCTGCCTAAGCTAAAGGCAACACGCCACACATATCAACGCCTTGCCGGCTTTGTATCAGTTTCAGGAGTGCTATCAGCTAATGATCCCATAGCTGCTGCAAGGAATATGATGGCATTGTGGGGGGCCTAAACTGCGCAGTACGAACAGGAGCTGAAAATTTAATATTTGCGCATAACAGCACTGAGCCTAGGTGCCATGTCTGCAGTCTGGCTTATTGGATCAAGACTATTCGTAGTTGAAGTGTTTGCAAGAGTGCCAGGAATAAACTGACCTACAGCTATACTAACTCCATTTCCATCAGGTGTTGCGGTAAGGTTGGTTGCTGATTCTCCTGTGTCTATTCCGTAATTCTGTGTTGCCGGAAGTGGATTAAAAACCTTTCCAGAGCTAGAATAATAAAGCGACATATTAGACTGCATGGAGCTGAAGGTCGCAGTATCACCATTCCCATCTCCTGCCCATACAAATTCAGTGCCCTGAAATGTACCTGGTACTCCCTTAAGGGAAGCGCCAAATATGGTTGTGTTGGGAAGGGAGACCTCAATTTTTCCAAAGATTGTCTCAAAAGGCCTGCTGCTTTCTCCCCCGGTGTATAATGAATTAGCAAAATCTATCACGACACCGCTGCTGGTTACAGAACCTATTGATATTACCGAGTCGAATGTAGATGGAAGCTTTTCCTCCAAAGCAGTTTCTTGTGGGGATGGCCCGTAATATGTGTATTCATAGTATGGGCTTCCTCCGTCGTATGTGCCTGTGTTAGTCCAACCTTTATCATTGGAGTAGGTAACTGTCTTGACCGGACCACTCCAAGATACTATGCTGTATAAGTACGAAAGCTCTACCTGGCTTGATACAGTATGGCCTGATGGACCAGGATTTTCAAAGTTCTCGACATTCTGGGGCCATAAATACTGCATTCCGTTTGAGGTGTCTATTGCTAGTATGGAATTAAGCTGGAGTGATGCGGTAGGTACGCCATCACTCGACATCGCTCCAACAGACGAAATTGTTGCACTCCCTAAAACTGCATTTGCCGTGAATGAACCATATGCTCCGAGCCCTACCGGCATCGGACATCGTGCTATATTGCTATTAGTGCAACTACCAGCAAAATTAACAGGTTGCAGCCCAGTGTAAGCAAAATTGCTATTATTTATAGTTACACTTATTCGGTTGCCTGACAGTATTGACGGTGTTCCTATTACCTGTGTTCTGGCATAACTGCCACTATTTTTTGAATCTCCAGTATATAGTGCATAGATATTGGTCTTACCAATAAACCAGATATCATATCCTCCTAGGCACGTTAATGTCTTATGTGCTATCTTAGTGCTGCACTTTGCCAAAGTCTTATCTACCGGATCTTTTGACAGGTATATCTCAAGAGTTCCGGTTAGAGGCGCATCACCTGTTGTTTTAGCAGTGCATTCTGTTCCATGAAGGTAGCCCGCATCGGCAGAGTCTGGAGAGCAGGATATAGTGGTATTAGTTGAATATGCTGATTTCGAATTTTCCTGCCCATGCGAAGAGCGTGACATTTCATGCATGCTCGCTAGTGATACTAACTCCGCTGGAGGCGCAATTAAAACCGCGGATGCTGCAAATGCCACACTTAACGTTAGAGAGTGTCCTCTAACCCCATGCATTTTTGATTTAAACATGCCACCATTTAATTTTACTCATTTGTGATATTTATAACTTTAGGGGCCGAGGCTTTTAGGAAGTTGACAAATAGACGCAAAGCGAAGACAGACGTGTTAAGTAGCAAATCCATAGAAATGTCTTAACTAGGAAAAGGTATTGTAACTTCCATAAAAATGGGATAAAATAAGGCCTTTTGAGACCAAATGTCAACTTCCTAAGAACAATCCTCATAGATGCTATTTTATAAGCATATACTGCAATATAGATAACTGAGGCATTATTATGGGACTGCTACTTGACGTAGGCGTAGCAATAATTGTTATACTACTAATAATAGTCTTTGCCATAATCGGCCTGTACAACGGCTTCATACGGAAGAGGAACAGGGTACAGGACGCATGGGCGCAGATAGACGTTCAGCTCAAGAGACGGTACGACCTCATACCTAACCTCATAAACACTGTCAAGGGATACGCAGCATACGAGAAGAGCGTGCTAACCCAGGTGACTGCGCTGAGGTCTTCTCTAGTGACTGGATCTGTTCAGGACAAGGCTGCTGCAAACAACCAGATAAGCCAGGCGCTAAAGAGCATATTCGCAGTGGCCGAGAACTACCCCGATCTCAAGGCATCTGCCAACTTCCAGCAGCTGCAGCAGCAGCTGACTGACACTGAGGACAAGATAGCCTTCGTAAGGACGTCATACAACGACTATGTGCTGGACTACAACAACGCCATACAGCAGTTCCCGGGCAATATATTTGCAGGCACATTCCACTTCGCAAGGCAGGACTTCTTCCAGGCTCCGGAAGATGAGAAGGAACCTATCAAGGTGGATTTTAGCGATCTAAATGCCCCTGGACCAAGCCCTAAGGCTGATGCAGGAGCACCAGGAAATCCACCTGCAAGAAAACCAAAGGGCAAGAAGGCGCAGCCGCAGCAGTGATGACTACAAAAGAAGTGGCATTATGTCAAGTTTCTTTGATGAGATAGCCAGAAACAAGCTCAAGTCAGTGCTGCTCATGTGTCTGTTCTCGCTATTCTTCTTCGCAATAATATATCTAGCTGTACTGTTTTTCGGAGGAGGACTGTTCGGCCTTGTCATAGGCGCAATCCTGATCATAGTATATGCAGCATTCTCCTATTTCGCCGGAGGAAAGATGGTACTGAAGATATCCGGCGCGCATCCCGCCGATAGATCCAAGTATCCTGTACTTTTCGATGCAGTTGAGGGCCTTGCGGCTGCGTCCCAGGTACCAATGCCGGGAGTGTATGTTATAAACGATCCCAGCCCCAATGCATTCGCTACTGGAAGGAACAAGAAGCACTCATACGTGGCAGTTACCTCTGGCCTGCTTGCAATGATGAACCGCAACGAGCTGCAGGGCGTGATAGCGCATGAGATGTCCCATGTGTATAACAATGACATGCAGTTCATGATGGTTGCAGTAGTATTCGCCGGAGCGATAGGCTTAATAGCAGCAGTGATGCGAACTTCCATCTTCTTCGGCGGCTTTGGGGGTAACGGAAGGGGTAACAATGGCTTAATAATAATAGTTGCCCTCATACTGAGCTTCTTGGCTCCGCTATTCGCCCTTTTGATAAGGCTTGCAATATCACGGCGCAGGGAGTACATGGCCGATGCCAACGGCGCAAGGTTGACTAGGGCCCCTGGCGATCTTGCCAGCGCACTGCAGAAGATAAGGGACTACTCTGCAAAGCCCACAGCGCAGCCTGTGAGGCATGCAAACGACATCACTGCATCGCTCTACTTTGCCAATCCGCTGAGCAAGGCTTCTGTAATAAACCTGTTCTCTACCCACCCGCCAATTGACGAGAGAATAAAGAAACTCAAGCAGATGTACTAAGCAGGCACTGGTACCAGGCTACAACACCATAACGCGCAGCTTACCATAACCTACCAAAATAAATGCAGCAGATGCAAAATCTTATAACTGCAAATCGCGATAATTGCACATGCCTGTCAAGGATTTTGTATGGGAAGAAAGGGTCCGCATATACGACACTGATACGCAAGGCGTGGTCCACTATGCAGGATACTACAGGTTTTTTACCGACGCGCTTGAGCAGTTTGCAAAGAGCAGGCTAAAAGTCAACTGGCCACTCGTCAATGGCATGGTATGGTTTGTTGTAGTCGAATCGCATGCAAAATACCACCGGCCGCTGAGGCTTTGGGACATGATACGCGTGCACGTGGTTCCTGCAGTAGCCGGGAGGAAGGCGCTGTCGTTCGCATTCCGCGTATACAAGCGCAGTGAGCTTGCATGCGAAGGAAAGCTCGTCATGATAGCCATAGACCCAAAGGCCTGGAGGTCTATAGTGCTGCCAAGGAACATAGCCTCAAAGGCAAAGAAGCTAGGCGGATCAAAGCAAGCCATATCCAAGTCCGCTATCTCCGCAAGCCTTTAATGCAGCTTCGCCTGCTGGCTCTCTCAGTGCGAGTATGCCGTTATGTTTATGGGCCTTGTATAACTGGCCAGAGGTGGTTACGACTTCAGCGAAGTCCTGCCCAGGCGTTGCATTTGCTCTTACTCGGGATGGTGCCATGATTGTAAGTGTGTATGCATAATAGGTTGAATTATTGGGTGCATAAACGGTATTTATTGCATGTAATGCCGCCATTGGGTGTCTTATGCGTGCACGAGCGCCACTATCACTGCGATCGGCGGCGCCATCAGCAGAATCTTTATGGCCCTGCCAATCAACCGGCACCGCAACCATATATTCATTTCAGTTTATATGCCTATAAAGAGTGTGATCGCATAAAAAAATACTCCACTGGCCTATTCGTAGGCAGGTTCCAGCCATTTCACAATGGGCACTTGGCAGCGCTTAGATATGCTGCATCAATGTGCGACTGTATTGTAATAGGGATAGGGAGTTCCCAGAAGTCTGGAACCTCAACTAATCCATTCACATACGCGCAGCGCATAAGGATGATAAGGTCGGCCATACGCGGGAGCGGAACCGAATCAAAGACCAGAATCATGGGGATACCTGATTTTGGTGACAATGAAAAGTGGTTCGGGTATATAATCGGCAAAGTCCCAAGCATAGACGCTGTTTTCACGCGCAACGTGCTTGTAAGGAGCATATTCAGGTCCCATGGGATAGAAGTGATCTCTCCAAGATGGCATGACCGTAAGCGGCTAAGGGCGACTTTGATAAGGGGGATGATAGCCAGAGGAAACAGGTGGAAGCCACGCGTACCTCCGGGAACCGCAAAAGAAATTGGCAAACTCCGGCATTACGGCTAGAAGCGTATCCCTCCCGCCTACTTTTTAATAAAGAACCCTGAATCTGTCTACATGTCAGATGCGGCGCAGTAGGGTTAGTTGATAACATGGCAGTAAACTGGGCTCTTCCATTCGACGAAAAAATCTACCCGGAAAAAGGGGTTGTTGTAGAGGCAGATGCATATACGCGCATGCACAGCTCAACTATTGGGGATTACAGGAATTTCTGGGCAGGCATCGCACATGAGATCGACTGGTATAAGACGTGGGAAAAGATAATCGATGATTCCAATCCGCCGTTCTACAAATGGTTCGCCGGGGGGGAGCTGAATGCATGCTATCTGTGCGTGGACAGGCATGCCATGGGCCCGAGAGGAGATAAGATTGCCATAGTCTGGGAAGGCGAGTCATGGGGGGACGGCGCGCCAAAGGAGACAAAAAGAATTACGTACAGGGACCTTTACAAAGAGGTCAATAAGGTGGCGTATCTTCTTAAGAACACATACAAACTGAAGAAAGGGGATATGATTGGCATATACCTGCCCATGATACCAGAGCTGCCAATCGTAATGCTTGCTGCAGCAAGAATAGGCGTGGCGTTTACCGTGGTGTTCTCGGGATTTGGCGCCGATGCCATAGCAGAGAGGATGAATGATGCAAAGGCAAAACTGGTAGTGACTGCGGATGGCGGGCTAAGGGGAGGAAAGATCATATACACAAAGCAGATGATCGACGAGGCACTGGGCGATGCCGCCACTGTAAGGGACGTCCTTGTAGTGAGAAGAGCAGGCTGCGACGCAAACATGCTTGAACCAAGGGACAGATGGTATCACGAAGAACTGGCCAAGATCCCTGATAATGCCAGAGTCGAGCCTGAACGCATGAAATCCGAAGACCCTCTCTACGTGCTATACACTTCTGGCACTACGGGGAAACCCAAAGGGCAGGTGCATGATACCGGGGGCTACATGACTATTGTGCATGCCACCATGAAATGGGTGTTCGATGCGAATGACGAAGACATGTACTGGTGCACAGCGGACATAGGATGGGTTACGGGCCACTCTTATGTGGTGTTCGGGCCGCTGATGGAAGGGCTTACCCAGGTGATGTATGAGGGTTCTCCCATCTATCCCGAGCCAGACAGGTGGGCGTCCATAGTAGAGCGGCACAGAGTGAGCGTGCTGTACACCTCTCCAACTGCCATAAGGGGGTGGATGAGGTTCGGGGAAGACTTCGTCAAGAGGCACGATGTATCCTCTGTCAGGCTAATACATTCTGTAGGCGAGCCAATAAATCCGGCTGCATTCAGGTGGTTTCATAGGGTAGTCGGCAGGGACAGGGTGCTGTTTGGCAGCACATGGTGGATGACTGAGACCGGGGGCATAATGATAAGCCATGTGCCGGGTAAGGCCATCATACCTATGAAACCAGGCACAAACGGCATGCCGATTCCAGGGATAGATGCGGATGTAGTGGATGTGAATGGTGCAGCCCAGAAGCCCGGTGAGAGGGGGTATATTGTGATAAGAAAGCCATGGCCCGGGATGCCGCTTACGATACACGGCAATCCGCAGCGCTACAAGGAAGTGTACTTCAGCAGGTTCCCTGGCATATACTACGCAGGCGACTATGCCGTCAAGGACAGCGATGGGTATTTCTGGATACTTGGCAGGGCAGACGAAGTGATAAAGGTGGCGGGCCATGGGCTTGGAACGTATGAGCTCGAGTCTGAGATAGTGCGCCACCAGAGTGTTGCAGAGGCCGCTGTTGTCGGCGTACCTGATGACATCAAGGGCGAAGTGCCGGTAGCGTTCGTGATACTAAAGGCAGGTACAGAACCTGGCGATGGCCTGCGCGAAGAGATCAATGCCATAGTAAGGGAGAAGATAGGCCATATAGCCACGCTAAAAGACATCTACTTCGTCACCAGACTGCCAAAGACACGCAGCGCAAAGATAATGCGCAGGGTCCTGAAAGCGGTAGTCACCGGAACCGTGATAGGCGACACCACGACCCTGGAGGAAGAGGCCTCTATAGACGAAGTCAGGGCTGCATACTCTGAACTTCAAAAAGAGCTTGGGAATAAGTGACTTGCGCCGGCTATTCCTTAAATCCGCGCCCTGCGGCAAGCACTATCACTCCTGCAGCCACTGCCATGATCGTTGCATATAAATAGGAGTAGAATGGGCTAAGCACATACAGTATTCCCATTATAAGGTTTGCCAAAAAGATGCCAAAACTCCTGGATCCTGAAAGTGTGCCCATGCCCCTGCCCATATCCTTAAGCCTCTTTATGGAAGATACCATGGTGGGCTCCACTGTCTCTATGACTCCAAACGCAAATCCCATGAGGGCCACCGCCATGTATGACAGCGCATATCCGTAGTTGTACAGATAGCTAATGCCAAGCAGCAGCGACCCGGCTCCGGATAGCATATAACCAAGATATGCCAATGACTTTATCCTGTTGTATCTACTTGATCCTATCCAGTATCCAACAAGCGCCGATACGCCAAGGTAGACTGCATATGAGGCTATTCCTATAAAATCGCTTTTGGTCTGCTGCGCTATGGTGAGTATGGGGAAGCCAAGGCTATATGTGCTAAAGCCGTAAAGGGCAGTGGCGATTATTATTCCTACATACGTGTTTCTGGACACTGCGCTGCTGCTCATGTATGTGGAATTAGTGGCGGCTGGCGCCTTTACGCCGACGCCTGCCCTGCTGTGTTTTGTGAATAGAAGCAGCAAAGTGGATATGACAAGAGGTATTGCAGTTATAAGAAGGATGCTGTTTAGTGAAAGGCCAACGTAGAGCAAAAAGAGCAGCATTACTACGGAGAGCATCCCGCCGCCTATATCAAGTGCGTGCAAAAAGCCGAATACCTGGCCTCTCCTGTCCTTGGATGCGTGCTCCACAAGCAGGGAACGCCTTGCCGGGCTCCTGAAATTCCTGGCCCACCATCCTCCAGAGAACAGGAAGACGGCAATCCACACTCCCTGGGTAAGCGCCATGAGTGATATCAACGGGATCAGGGCATTGCCCAGTATTGCCACATACCTGCTGTCGTACCTATCGCTCATTATTCCTCCAATGTAACCAAAGAACGAGCCTATGCCAAAGGCAATTGCGCTTGCTATTCCATATGTCGATGCAGATGCTCCAAGAATCATGACAAGGAAGATCGGAAAGATAGCTATTGCAGTCTGGTAACCAAGGTCTGCGAAGAACGCCGAGAAGGCTATATACAAAACGTTGTTATTCATCCACTTTGGCCTGTCCAACACATCACCAATTTACAATCACAAGCACTTACTGGTAGCATGGCATGGATATGTCTTATATAGTATCAGTGCCTGAGAAGTCTGAACCTGTCCATATATGCCTCCGCCATGAATATGACAAAGTAAGGGACTATGAAAAGGGAGTTAAGCACGAGCGCAATATACTCTGACCAAGGGGTTCCAAATACCGCAATGCATACCACATCAACCGCAGACAGCGCCACTGTTATCAGCAGAAGCCACGCTACGAAATACTGCGGCTCGTGAGCCACGAGCTTTAGGCTGTCTACAACCGCCCTGCTTATCCTTTTGTTGTCCACTACTATGGCGCTTGGGGCATAGAAAATAATCAGCCCTCCCACAACCCCCACTATGCCTGTAAGCAGGGCAGACATGCCTATTGCATAGCCCAGCATATTTGCGGCTATGAGTATCAGCGTGTAAACCAGAAGCACCACAAAAACCCTGCCTATGTACTTTTCCATCTCCTTGAATACGCGCGTGCCAACGCTTGTGCGCGTGCGCTTGGACTTGACAAGAAGGCTTATGAGCACAAATGCGAAGCTAAGGAAGAGCAGCGAGAATACCGTTGCTATCACAATCACGGCAAGGCTTACGAAATCGATGTTGCCATTTGCGAATATGCTTGCGCTGCGCAGAAAGATCGCGCCTGCGCTCACGTAAGTGGGGAACGGGGCCAGAAGTGGTATCGCAAAGGCTATGACAAAGGGTATTGAGAAGATGAGCGCAAGGCCTATCCTCTCCCTGTACAGGTTCCACGACTCCTGTATCACTCCTGCCAACTGGACACCAAACTAATATGATAAACAAGGATTAAAAAGGTGACTATTCGCGTCTATTTCATAACCCTGACTTAATTGATATTGGGTCATGATGTTGGCCTTGCTCTGAAAAACGTCTCCCTGGACATCGTTGTAGAATCGCCTACAGCGGCACGGTTCAGGCATTAAGGATTTATTGATAGCTAGTGTGCACTACTGGTGGCCCAAGATAAATTGCCATATGGTGGCTTATATCTGCTATCCAGATAAAATCTCACTATTTAGTGGCAATAGCTACTCTAGTCCACACGACGAACTCCAGTATTATTATGAAGTTATAGACTATTCTAAAAGATATTACGCTCTAAGTTCCTACATGTATGGTTGATGCATATACGCTGACCAGAATTACTATAGCAACCCCTTCAAACAAAGGCTGCCAATGCGATACTGCATTACTTCACACGCACTGGTATGGTCTGGTAATAATGATGTCCGTTGTAAAGTATTGCAGACACGTATCCAATGGAACCTGCAGAGAAATTTGACGGTATCAACGCTTCTATCTTCCTTCCGGTGGCGTTATATAAAAGCAATTTGTTTGTATTCACTCCGCATGGGTAGTAATTGCATATTAGGCTATCCTTTATGAGGCTCTGGTTATAGAGCCCCCAATACGAATAGGTATTTGCGTATGCTGTAGTTAACATCAGATAAACGTTTGTATTGTTCACTCCACTGTACGTCAGACTTGCACTATACTCTATATTGCCATTATTAAGAAGAGCTGCGGACTGATTTGATATTATTGGATCAAATGAAGATATATAAGATGAGTGCGAATATTGTATGAATACAATCATAGCAAACACCAACAGTGCGAATGCCGACATAACTGCTGCGGCGCGCGCCCTGCTACTTCTGGCAAAGTGTCTTAACCTGCCCTCTGTCTCGCCTTCGAAATCCGTATGGTATACTGCGGCGAAGATAAAAACAGCAGATGCCAGATATATTGGTATGCCATGATCAATAAACAGCAGGGGCAGAGTGCCAAATATCGGTATCATAGCTTTCTTATTTATGTACGCAAATAGTATTGCCATCAACGCTATTGCCATTAAGAATACATATGTGTAGTCCTGCAATGCTATGGGGTACGAAGAAGCAATGAAATAACCAATAGCTGCAGAGTAGGTCGGTACGATTGATTCAAGTGTAGTCAAGACTGAATTAATGTAGCTTGATGGCGATGAGACTACAAAATACCCATTTATTAAAAGAAATACTGCGCCAGTGCCTAGCAGCGTACGTCCTCCCTTTCTTATGCCGTAATTGTTGAAATAATAAACCATAAACATTATCACAATTACCCACAATTGTTCCTGCAGTGCAGCTGCGAGCCCCAAGAATATCCAAGGATATTTCTCTCCAATTTCTGTGTAGAGCATCAGAACAAGCGCAGCCATTAAGAATACCATCATGCTACTTAGTGTAAGAGACATTATCCCAAAAGCCAGGTAAAGGAGCCAGTTCTGTCTAAACAGGTTGTTTCTCTCAGTTCTCTTCGTAATTAATATTAAGGAAAAAACCATCGCCATGAAGAAAATTGTTCCCTGGGCATGTATGTAATAGCTGCTTAAACTTGCTTGCGTAGGAGCGAACAGCATGTAAAACGGTACTTGTACAAGGAAGAATAAAGCAGGGTAGCCCACGACTCCTGCTAACTGATTGCTGGTTTCCAATGTTGCCCCTATGCTGTTATGCGACTTGTACAATAATTGTGATATTGACTGTGTATACGGATTTATGCCACTTAATAGGTGCAGTGTGGCATAATACCCTATCAATGTTTCATCGTCCACTACATACTTTATCACTAATGGCGAGTAATACAGGCATAGCGCGATTACTATAATGGTTACAAGTACAGCCGCCCTAGCGCTTTTGCGTTCACTGTATGCAAATATGTTAGCTAAAAATAAAAGAATTATAAATATGCCCATATATGCCACAAAGTTCTCCACAAATCTGAAGGAATGTGTGCCGATCTGGCCGCCATCTAAATATAGTGTTGCAACTATGATGAAAAGTATAGTATTAGCTATAAACGAGGTGTCAATAAAGATCGGATTTATATTTTTTGACAGATGCAATCCGTACACAAATGAAAATACGATTATTCCTATGGTGTAAACTACCATTATGGCAGTCCCTGATGGCACGAATGCGCTTATAATAAGTACAAAGGAAAGTAAAAATAAAAAAAGAGAAAAGGCATACTCTTTCGAGTACCTGCTATTTGCAGGTTGCATGCCCTTCCTATTCACACAATAGCCTCCGGCTTTATGCGCAACTGGTGATTGCTGTTCCGGCTAGGCTACTGTTGCCTATTATTGTGCCTATTATATATGGCGCTATTATGACTATTATAAGGCCTACTATGCCTCCAACAATCATTCCAAGCGACCATCCCTGCAGATTGCCCCTGAGGTTTCCTGCGGCAGGGAGCATGTGCGCAACTGCATAAAGCGCGCCTCCCAGTATGAACAGCACAAGCGATATTACGCCTATGACTGTCTGCACACTTGTCACTACGTTACATAGTGATTTGCTTATCACGGTTGTAGCCTGGGTGCTCTGCGCGAAAGTAAGCGAAGCAACGCTCATCACGCTGAACAATGTCATCACAATAAGGCCTAGTCTTGATACCAAAGTCATGTTATCAACTGGTATTAATGTCCATTAACTGATTTATATAGCTTTCCCTGTGTTTCCGGGCATTATAAAGGTTTGCATGCCTGTTTTTAGGTACCAAACTATCAGAATCCATCAGCATTTTAGGTACCAAACTAGTATTATTCTCCATGTACTTGGAGCGTAAAATAGCACTGCTGCAAACATGCCATACTAAGCGATATACAATCTATTCTGGAAGTAATTATGCATGATTGCAATGCCCTGTAAACTATTATTTTGCATAAAATTAGGCACCGAAAATGCACAGTTTAATATGTATTTAGGTACCAAATTAATATCATGATACTCCAAAGGCAGCTTGCGCGAAGATACAAGGGCAGAAAATACCTGAAGTGGACGATAACCATACCTCCAAAAGGAATAGCGGCTCTTGGGTGGGCCCACAAAGAAACCCTAAAAGCCACTGTGGTGGGGGGAAGAGGCGGGAAGCTGATCATAGAGGCAGTGCAGGACCGCCTCAAGCCGCGCAAAGGTTATATTGATATATTGGACTAGTAGGCAACAGCATAAGCAACGGTTCAAAGCCCGCTATTTCTGCACTAAGCATGCACTGCATGTGTACTGTATAGCTAAACAGATCAACAGATCAGCAGCTAGGTATAGTGATATTTGTTCCGGTAGAGGCTATGATGCTCAGTATTGACGGGGCTATTATGACTATTATGAGGCCTACTATTCCTCCAACAATCATTCCAAGCGACCATCCCTGAAGATTGCCCCTGAGGTTTCCTGCAGCAGGGAGCATGTGCGCAACTGCATAAAGCGCGCCTCCCAGTATGAACAGAACTAGCGCTATCACTCCTACGACTGTCTGCACTGTGATTATTATGCCGCATAGCGTGGTGCTTATTACGGTAGATGCTGCGCCTGGTGCAGGTGTGCCGGAGGAGGTGCCGCCTGGAGGTCCGCCGCCAGTGATAAATGGGGCTGCAGCATAAGCAACTGATGCAGTACCAAGAATGCTTAGCAAAAGCACTGTAGCAAAACCGAATCTTGGAAGATTCATATAACCAGTCGGTTATATCATCCACAGTCTGATTTATAAAGCTTCTGCTCAAGCCGCTTGGGGCGCGTCTTATGCCTGCTCATCTCGCGCCAGCCACGCTGCTCAGCATTAATAAACTTTTAGACTGGAGTATAATACTGTTGTGGTTTGAAATGGCTGACCAGGAGATAAAGACAAGCATCGACTCACTTGTGGCTTACCTCAACGAACACGGAGAAACAAACGTGTCCACAGTGGCAAGCGCGCTGGGAGTAAACGAGAATATAATAATAGGGTGGTCAAACGCACTGGAGAAGGCCAACATAATACGCATACTTCACAAGTCAGGGAGGGTATTCCTGGCCCCTATACACGGCAAGATGGCAGTGCAGGGCGCTAGGGAGGAAGACAGGGAGCACCTGCAGACTGAGCTCGAGTCGCAGATAGAGATAGTAAACCAGGTGAGCGCAAAGATTGACGAGTTCAGCAGGACTCTTACCAAGATAGATTCGCTTTTCAACACCAAGTACAAGAACGTCAAGATGGTGCTGGACAAGCTCAGCAAGGCCGAGGGCTACATAGAGGCCGTAGAGAAGAAGATGTCTGCCAGGAGCGCGCGCATAAGGAACGTGTCTGAGCAGGCCAAGGCAGACTACGACCAGGCGCAGAAGTACCTGAACCAGCTATCATCATTCTCTGTCGACACCAACAGCGCAAGTGCCATATCGCAGGAGCTGCACACCCTTCTAAAGGCATACGAGAAGAATGCATCCGACATGTCAAAGAGCCTTGAAGCCGTGATATACCAGTACCGCAAGGGGGCCATAGAGGTGTCAAGGAGCATACGCGAGAAGCACGAGCAGTTCGAGCAGGTGCTGGAGTACGAGGACAAGCAGATAAGGCAGTACAAGCAGCTGGCAACCGACTACAAGCGCAGCGCGGACGCGCTGATAAGGAGAACCGGTGCAGCGGAGAAGAGCGTACTTGACGAGATCTATGCTGGCAAC
>JAJZJQ010000026.1 GCA_021851065.1 Microcaldota archaeon | reverse complement strand
AGTCACGCCTCTGGAGATATGGCCTATGCACCGCACGAAAGTGCGGCGAAAAGCCGTGTCGCTGAATCAGGAACTATACTTGGTGCTTCAAGATGACCAATCAAAAGACACCATTGGAAGCCCACTCAGTTTACGGGTGGGAGGATGTCACAACAGGCAGCCTGGATCTCCTATTATCGTGCGTGCGGTGATTGGGTGCATACGCTGGAATTAGAGAATGTTGACTCAGGTTATAACGGGGAGAAAATCCTGCACGACATAAGCTTTACGGCTAACGAATCATCGGTATACGTGGTGCTTGGGCCCAACGGCGCCGGGAAGACCACCCTATTCAGGACAATTGCAGGGATACTGGAGCCTATGGCCGGCAAAGTGCTGCTGGACGGCAAGGAACTTGGTTCTTCGAAGGAACTAAGTGGCGACATAAACTACCTTTCCCACTACAATGCGCTGCCAGAGGAGATGACTGTCTACAAGGCATTGCGGTTCTACTCTCAGATCGAGGGCGGAGATCCGGACAAGGTTGTAGACATGCTGGGCCTTGGCGCTCTTAGGGAAAAAAAAATATCGGACCTCTCGCAGGGACAGAAGAAGAGGGTATCCATAGCCAAAGTATTCCTCAGGGACCGGGACGTGTACCTGCTGGACGAACCAACTGCCAACCTCGATCCGGGGCTGTCAAAGGAAATAAGGGATATAATACTAAAGCTAAGCAAGAACAGGCTTGTTCTATACTCATCCCACAACCTCTACGAAGCTAGCGATATAGGCATGAATCTTATACTGATAAAGGATGGCAGGCTCGCAATGTTTGACAAGATAGCTAATGTAAGGTCGAGGAACTACAGGGTCGGCATAAGGGCCTCAAAGGACATCACCAAGATAGTAGACGCAAAGAAGGATGCAAGCGGATACTATGTACTTACGGTATCAAAACCGCAGGAAGCCGCAATGGCACTTAGGAAGATCGTAGAGAAGGGCATACTTGTAACCGAGATGCGCGAGCTTGACAATCCCCTGCAGGAGCTTTTCGGTAATGAAGGGCAGTGAGCATATGGCACAGGTAACTAATACCGGCATCATTGACGCGCCCAGCTTTGTTACTGCAAGAAGGGCTCTGGGGATAAGCAAGACATACATAGCCATGACTGTGTTCATGATGGTGCTTGCCATAGCTGTATGGAACCCTGCATATTATGCACGCGGTGGGCTGCTTAACAACAGCACATCAAATTCAATAACCGGCAATGTTCTGCCAGGAGGTTCCATATCCTCGCCACATAAGGCAGCAGATTCATTTACCGGGCTTCCTTTCCTGGCAGTGCCCCTGAACATGATACCGGCAATGATGATAGCAAGCGCTGTGCTGATACTTTTTGTATACGACAAGAACAATGGCGTTCTGGAGTATCTGCTTTCACTTGGCATGACGCAACGCGGCATATACATGAGATACCTAAAGGCGACCTTGCTGCTCGTGATCGTTGAGTCGATCATCTTCACAATTGCCGACAGCCTGTATATATGGGAATTCTTTGGCATCAAATCGCTGGCAGCCATAATTCCGGTGCTGCTAATTACCATACCTTTTTCTCTGTCCATAATGGCATTCATGGTCATCGCCATGATGGCCTTCAGCTCTTTGCAGAAAATGAGGGCGGGGAGCAACCAGCCACTTGGCCTTGTCGTAGGCGCTGCAGCATCGATACCCGGCTATTTCATACCATTTGCCCTGCCTTTCATGGAAGCATTCTACGCTGACATCGCAATGATAGCCATTATGGCATGCATATCTGCTGCCTTCCTGGCCTATTCCGGGAAGCTAATACGCAGGGAAAAATTCCTACCATGACCAAATCTGGCTGTAATCGCCAGTTAAGCGTCTATCCGCATTATGCCAATGCCACATCACCGATGCAATTAAGCCGGACTGACTAAAACCTGCAAAGTGTCTATCTGCAGCGTGTTGCGCAATGCCCACGCAGCGATATGGATAGCGCCATGGCTGTGGTAATCATTGCGCGCATGGCACCTTTGGGTGCCATACAGAACCTATTTATTTTGTGGGATTACCTATTAATTTCATGAAATTCGGCAGAGCCAGCCTGTACTATGTCTCGTACAACCTAAACAGCTTCTCTGCAGGACTTATAGCCCTATTCATAAACCTGTTCGTACTTGCGACCTCATCCCTGCTCGGAGTCATACTCTTCAACATACTCTACTACACCGGTCTTGAGATAGCCCTGTTCGGATGCGCATACTGGATTACGAAGATAGACCCGAAGGACTTCTACATAGCCGGCAACGTGATACGCGCAGTAACCCTCATCTCGCTTCTGGCTGCTGCAAGCCTGGTCTCAAACATAATAATATTCGGGCTACTTTACGGGATTTCAATAGGCACATTCTGGCTGGGCAACAATGTGCTTAGCTCTGACATATCAAAGGGTCTTGACAGGCGCGACTTCGTGTACCGCAACAATCTGCTTACCAGCATTGTATCGTTCATAGCCCCAACACTTGCAGGGCTGATGATCGAGTATGCACCTTACACCGGCTCAGCCCAGTTCATGTATGATTTCGCTGCTGCGTTCGTGATGCTCATCGCATCGGCATATGTGATCTCCCTTGTCAAGATGGACAAGGCAGACAAGCCCCTGGCGTTCAGGATAAGCGACATAAGGATAAAGCACGACGGATACGGGGCATACAAGCTCAACTTCTTTCTGTCCCAGATATTTGCCATACCCTACAGCATACTGCTGCCCATATATGTCTTTGAGATAACCGGAAGCTATACAATAGCCGGACTGTACGGCAGCCTTCTTCTCTTTGTGGCCATATTCGCAAATTATATAGGGCGGGTAAGGCTATCTGCATGGGGAACTACTGTGAAGGTGCTGATAGCAGGGACCATAGCAAGCTCGCTGCTTCTTCTAGTGCCCAGCATGGTGAGCCCGCTGCTTGCAATCTTCGTGTTCTCAGTGGTATATACCATAGCATATACTCCCCTGAATAACCAGGTGACATCAAACTTCATGGAGCTTATAGACGAAAGCACAAAGAACCGGGTATACTACTGGCTTAACAGGGAGTTCTACATCTATGCCGGCAGGGCCAGCGTGCTTGTGGCAATAGCTGTTGCTCTCTTCGAGTCTGCATCAAACTCCGTATACCTGCTATACAGTTTCCCGCTCATGGTGCTCTTTTGCGTCACATACCTAAAGACTGCCAACAGGGCTGCAGGCAGGCCTGCTAAGCTGTCACTGCCAAACGCCATGAGATGATGCGGGGTTCCTCCAGTGCGCAGCAGTGCATGAAAACCCGTACCAGGATAACCTGCTAACCCTGATGACTTCACGCAACTCGGCCCAGGGCCATTACCGTATCTGCCTACAGCAGAGCTGCGCCGCGCGCCTACTTCTGCCCAGCCGCACGCTTCTTCCCACCGCCTCCACGGCGGGGGTGAGCAGGTGGGCCGCCCGGACTAACCTCCTCCACAAAGGGCTGAGGGGGAGAGTTTCTGAAGACAACTTCCCTTCTGGGATACTGTATGTTTATTCCCTCCTTCATAAGCCTCTTCCTTATGCTGTATAGCAGGTCCTTCGACATCTGGAAGTTTGTACCCTGGTTCGGGGCATTTGACAGCAGCCGCAGCTGCACGCCGGATTCGTCGTATTCCATTACGTGCACCACCGGCAGGCCCTGCGTAGGGATGGCTGACGGGTGCTTTGTCGCCTCATCCTTCATTATCGCTATGACTTTGTCAAGGTCTGTCTCATACGGCACCTGTATGAACACTATGCATAGTTTAGACTGGTCTGTCATTGTGTAATTTACAAGAGGTGTGGTCAGGAAGAGCTGGTTAGGTATGACAAGCCTCCTCTTATCCCACGTTTTCAGTATGGTGTACGAAAGGCGCAAATCCTCCACCCAGCACCATTCTGCTCCCCAAGGCATCTGGAAGAGCACTGCGTCGCCTATGCTGAAAGGCTGCGACGTTGAGACTATCATGCCTGCGAATATGTTTGAGAGGCTTGACTGGGCTGCAAGCCCTACCACTATGGACGCGAATCCGGCGGCTACGAAGAGCGATGCGACCGTGGCGCCTGCGCTTGGAAAGCTTGTGAAAGTCACTATAGCTACGCCTACCAGCGCTATCACGGCAAGCGCCAGCCTCCTGCCGAAGGTTATCGTGATTGCCATCTGCGGCTCCTTGCTTGACAGTATCGCCGCATACCTCTTGAACGCAGCATTTGCTATGTATGTAACCAGGTATACTATAATGAGCCCTGTTCCGAATCCGACTACCTGCCATATCCCTGTGACAACGATAGGGCTTGCCGGCGAGTTCAGGAGCACGAATAGCAGCGCTATCAGGCCTATTGTATATACGCCGTATATGAGCACCCTGTCGGCTTCCTTGTGTCCAGTAAGATGGATCATTATATCCTTGGCTATGGAACCCATGCTGCGCACGGCTATCGCAAGTATAATTACTTCTACAACCAGCGTTATGTCGTTATGGCTAAGCAGGGCGGTGGTTACTGAAAAGACTGAGATGGACTGCACAAGCGCAAAGCCTATTATGGCTGCCGGAACAGGCGCTGCGAACACGAGCTTTATGGAACGCTTGATTGCATCAGGCAGTTTCGAGCTTCTTGTGATCCTCCAGACTGCAAGAAAGGCAAGGGCAGATATCACTGCAGCTATGCCGAGCGAAATCGCCACGTTTAGTATCGGTGTTAAGGCCATGCATACCCACTAGTCCAGTGTGCTGCATCCTACCGTCCTTTTAAACCAGGGCGCATTAATGCATAGCCCGGAAAATCCGGGCAACAATTAATCTTATCTACGGGGCTAAGGTATATAACTTTAGCTAAATCGCCAGATCCCAGACTCCTGATCCTTATCCGCGCCTTGCCATATGCCGCTACTGCCACGCAATGAAGCCTTCATGACTTCTGCGGGCTGCTGTCAAGGGAGTACCATGGTCCTGAGAAGACGTAGCCATAAAGCTTGCCGCTGCCTGCCAATGCCGGGAATAGATGTTCCTCAAGCATGGTCCTGCCTTTCGGGGACCCAATGAAGTCGAAGACCTCAGGGCTGAAAAGATATATGCCTGCGTTTACAAGGGTTGCTCCGCTACCGCGCTCGTGTTTCTGTACAAAGCTGGTTATCCGGTTCCCTTCAAGCATTGTCACCCCAAACCGCGCACTCGATTCTGCTGGCGTAAGAGCTATTGTTGCCACAGCCTTGCTGGCCAGATGCTGACGGTATATGCTGTCAAGATCCACTGTGAATATGTTGTCCCCATTTAGCGCAAAGAACGATTCCCCCCTCACCCTCTCCCTTACCAGCCCAAGCGCACCTTCTGTCCCCATAGCCCGCTCCTCTATCGCATAGCTTACCCTTATACCCAGCTGGCTGCCATCCCCAAGATGGCCCATGAGGCTCTGGGAATGAACTCCCATTACTATTATAACGTGGGAAATCCCGTTCCTCTTCAGCTCATCCATTATGTAGTCTATTATTGGCCTGCCGCGCACTACGGTCATCGGTATTGGAATGAATTTGCCCCCCAAGGCTACCGGGGTTCCTCCAGCAAACACCACGGCCTTGCTGGGTTTGCTGTGCTCTATCGATGCGGCTAGCAGCTGCTCTATGGCATGAGACCTGTTCCTGACATTCACCCCGTCCACTATGGCGTCTACCTTGCGCAGCAGCTCCTGGTCTAGCGTTATAGTAAGCCTCTCCCTCACCCTATCACACCAACGCGATTATAGAAGTCCACCGCAACACTTATATATGTGATATTATAGGATAAGATATGATAAAGTATGAGTTAATCATACTTAGGTGTAATCCATGCGAATAATTGCAGAACATACTTCGATGAACGGGGCCAGGTCACAGGCCGACAAGTTCATGGAAACCCTCAGGGACGGAAGACCCATAATCAGCGTAAGGAACCTGCGCAGGTACCTTGAGATACGCTTCTCCGTGTCAGAAAGAATACCTGATTTTGCCCAGATATATGCGGCTTCAAGAGGAAGCTTCATGCTGATTAGGAATGAGCTGGGGCTGACTTTCGATGGCACAGTAGCCCACCATGTAGATCACCACCTGGTTCCAAGCCCTCTCCTTCTAGGCAGCGCTACAGACGGCAGCCTTACAACTGCGAAAGATATGCTTATAGGGATATACGGCAGGCTTGCCCAGAGGGGATTCACTGTGCATATGTCTTCTTCAGAAGAATCTGCCTCGCTGAGCCTAAATAACGCAATAATCACCGCGCATCTTGCCTCAAAAGGATGCGTGTCGGAGCAGAGCATGATCCTTGGCGTGCCCCTTAAGTCTGCAGTATACCTCAACAGCTTCCTTGGTCTTGTGCAGAGCCGCAGGACCCTTGGCGCTCCATACATGCCTCCAGGGGCACTTGCCGCGCCGCACTCCCTGTCCGCCCAGCTACGCCGGGACCGATAATGCCTGCAATATAAACACATGGATACATGTACACCGTATTTTACCTGACTAAAAGAATCATGCGTAAAACCCTTACATGCATTTATGGAAGAGAGTGTATGTAAGCTGTGCATTTAACGGCGGTCTTTACGGCCTTCGTGCTTACGGTGATAAAATGACAGACGGAACGCCAAAACCATAACAGCCTGCGCCGCAGCAGCCTCAGCCTTCGCAGCCACAGCAGCCCTGAGCAGTGGACGCAGGACGGGCAAGGGGGTTAACCTCCCTTATTTTTGAATATTTTGGGCCTGCCAATTATCTTCAGTACGGCGTGAATGTTATCTGCGCTCCGGCCATTTTCCTGAAGAACTCCCTGTCAGCCACCATATCCTTTGGCCTCATGAGAAGGCGGTCAAATCCTGTCCATATCGTATACCAGCTTGCCGGAGTAAGTATTATCTCCACTGCGTCCCTTAGCACGGTGCTAGAGCCGTTGAGCGAAAGCAGGAACGCGTCAACGAACCCTATCACGGCGCCTACCCCAACAAGCATCATCGCCTGCCTGCCCTGCCTGGAAAGCTCAATCCCAGCTCTCCTGTAGCTTTTCCTGAAATAATCCTTAAGCCTCAGCTTTATGAGGGCCTCGCTCCTTTCGCTGCGCAGGCCCTGCGGTATCATGAAGCGCAGCTCTATGCCCTTCGTCTTGTCGCGTGCAGCCTTTTTCGCCTCTGAGATGAAGTCCTCAGAAAGGGTGCGCTGGTCATATGGCCTTGGGTCGAAGTCCGAGAATATATCATCGTAAGTATCCAGTATCAAGCTTATCTCGGCTTTGTCTACTATGTCCTTGAGCTCCTGTCTGGTTTCTTCTGGCATAATAACACGTGGTACAGCTATCCTTATAAAGCTCGTTAGCTCGAAGACGATGCATAATGAACTTGCTTGAGTGCACATCTCAAGATAGCCAAACACACCAATGTCCATCCGCCTGCGGCAAAGCCCTCCTGCCTTCTTTCGTATTGCATGCATACCTATAAATTCGTGCCAAGGCATCTATCATTGTAAAGCCAGTGCCTTCGCATGATAGACTACCTGCCCCTCTCCATAATCCTGTTCTCCTTCGTACTTGGCAGCATAATCTCAATAAAATTCAAGATACCCTCCCTCATAGTGTTCCTTGTGATAGGGGCTCTAGTGGGGACTTACGGATTCATACCGCAAAGCGATATACTGTCTTTCATGGGCGAGCTTGGCAGCATCCTTCTGCTTTTTGCCATAGGCACGGAATTCTCCCTGGATGGCATTGCCAAAAACGGATTCAGGAAGGCCGGGATAATAGCCGCCATAGAGATAATCCTTGCCATGGTCATCCTGTATTTGCTATTCTCCGAATGGTTCGGCGCATCTATTGCAGTGCTGCTGGCCCTTGCATTCTCCATAACAAGCACCGGCACCACTGTAAAACTGCTGCAATCCCTGAATCTGTCCCAGAAATTCGACATATCCCAGATAATAAAGATAAGCATAATCGAAGATCTTATAGCCGTATTCATATTCAGCGTGCTTAGCTCTTTTGAGATAATGCACAATCAGGATCTTAGCAGCCTTGCAGTGTCGTTCTTCAGCTCGCTTATACTATTCGTAATAGCATATTATGCATCAAGCCGCGTGCTAAACAAGATGGTGTACCGCTACAACATAAGCGGCGAGGACATGCTGATGCTGGCATTGGCCCTGCTTCTTATGTTCGTATTCATAGCTACGTACCTTGACCTGTCAGCAGCGTTCGGCGCATACGTAGCAGGAAGCATCGTAGGCGGATGGAAAAGCAGGTACGGCACAATTGAAGCCGACATCAAGAAGTTCTCGTACGTCTTCATAGCGTTTTTCTTCTTCACCATCGGCCTGTCCGTCAACCTTAACGCGATAAACCTGGGGCTGCTGCTGATCATACTTCCGATAGTGGTAATAGTGAAGCTGTTAAGCATATTCCTTGGCGGCGTATCCGCGCTAAGGGACCCCAGAAAATCCTTCTTTATATCGGCAAGCATGCTTTCCATAGGCGAGCTGTCACTTGTAATAATAAGCGCAGCAGTAAACGCATCCCTTATGCCAAGCAGCTTCCTTGGCCTGTCATCGTTCATAGTCTTCTTCTCAATAATAATATCCTATGCGATGATAGTGTACGCCGACCGCATATACGGCTCGATGTCATCTATATCAAGGCGCATGCGCCTATTTGCTGGCCCGGGCAAATAGCATTAATGCCCTGCTGGCTGCCTTGCATAAGTCCGCAGTGCAGTACAACGGCCACTGTGTTCCATAGCCGCTTGCCGCACAGGCTTACGGGCGATTACAACACCGCGTCACTGTGAGTCTTCAGGCTTACTGCGCCTGCCAAACTGCCTTGAAGCGTAGCGCGACAGCAGGGGCACCTGTATGATTATCGATATGAACACAACTCCAAGCACCATTGTTGTTACCGTAGAAAGATCTCCATCGGACAGGACGTTTGACGATGCAAGCGTGGCGAGGAGCGCTATGGATAGCGCGCCCCTGACTCCTCCTAGTGTAGCAATGTTGCTCCAGTCCATCGACAACCGTTTCTCCACCCTGCTGAACACTGCAAATATGGGGTAGACCGTAACCATGCGCGCAAGCAATGTTGAGCCATAGGCTACAAGTATAAGGGCTCCGGCCTTGACGAACAGGGACAGATTGGAATCGAAGCCTATGAGCAGGAATGCAACCGCATTACCTATGAATGCGGCTATCTCCCAGAATGAGGCTATTGAGCTCCTCACCTTCCTGGACAGCGCCATCTTGGTACTGTTCCCGAAGTAAAGCCCTACTATGGCAACTGCTATAAGCCCTGATGCGCCTACCCCTGTAGCAAGCACATATGATCCGTATACTGCAACTATGGTGAGAGTCAATTCCGCCAGCTTGTCATCCACGCTCATGTGTATCTTTCTGGCCAGAACTGCCACAATCACCCCTATAATCACGCCTCCAACGAAACTGTAGAGGAAGACGTCCACATCATTTAGCAGGGATGCGCCTGCAAGCCCTGCAGAAGACAATATTATCGTGAAGAGCACTATCGCAGTGGCGTCATTGAACGCGGCTTCCATGTCCATCAGTGTGGCCAGCTTTGGCGGCACCTTAACCCTCCTGAATATCTGCAGCACAGTTATCGTATCTGTGGGCGCTATTATTGCGGCAAACAGCATTGCAGAATAGAGCGATATCCCTGATAATTCCCATACAACAAGCCCTGCAACTACCGTGGAGAGCAGCACTCCTACGGTGGCAAGAACCAGCGAAGGCCTTATGACTGCGGCAAGCTCGCTCCTTTTTATGTGCATCATGGCCTCGAATATGAGGGGTGGGACTATCAGCCCCACAAAGATCCCGTTGTCCACGAGCTGGCCGTATATCGACCTTATGAGGGTTATCGCGCCGACCAGGGACCCTGCGATGGGGCCTGCGCCAAGGCTCAGGGCAGACACTGCTGTTATGGCTATGCCTATGAACACCAGAACCAGCGTATAAGGGATCCTTAACCTTATTGCCAGCAGCTGCGCTACGAGCATTAGCGCTGCGAATACCGTTATGCCCATCTCTATTGCAGTAGTGCCTGACATTACCAAGTTACTCCTCCCTCATTTAATGGATACGGCAGCATAATAAATACTGTGTGCAGGCGATAAAGTCAATATTTCGCCATCTCTATCTTCTGTGCTAGGCGAATGAGGTTTTGGGGTTTGTCCTTGCCCAAATGTAAATACAAACCTGCCGTCTCAGCAGGAGTTTTACCACCTAGACTGCTATGCGGCGTCACGTAGTTGTGAATGAATCTACAAAGAGCCAAAGTCGAAAGTGCGCCTTCATGCGTCTGAAAGACGTTCAAGGCATCGACCCTCCTTCCGATTTCTCTATTATGTCGCTCTACAGGATTGTTGTTGTGTCTTAACCCATATTTCTTGCAAGCTATTGGAACGCCGAATCTGAGTTCTGAAACTCTGTAAAATAGTTTCTTCCAGGCAACTTTGTAGAGAGCAAATTTATCTGATAGAAACACTACCAACTTCCTTTTGTTTGGCGGTTTATGCCGCTCTTTTTGATATCTCTATAGAATCTGCGCATAGCGCCATGCCTTTATGGTTCTGAGGAAAGATACACACGCCGCAAGTGTCCTTTCGATAACCACATCTCCTGAAAGGATAAAGAAAGTCATGTTATCAATTGCTGTGAGGGCAAATTCCCAGCGATCTCTTACCCAGACGTATTTCTCATCGTAATGGACGCGGCCCTTAATCTTCGGGATACCAAATCTCGTCTCGGTTTTTTTAAAAGGTGTGCGTATTTTACAACCCAGTTCCCGGTTGTCCACCTCGAAACCCCAACATCATCGTGCTGAGACAGATGTTTTCTGACTTTTTTCAAAGATGCACCATCGGCATATTCATCTAATGCACGGGAGATGTCTTTAGGTTTGAAATGCACCCACTTGAATCCATCGTCCACTACAAACCACGTATTGCAATGGTGACAGAAGAACTTATGCTTTGCGCCTGATGCATTATAGCGCATGCCTTTCTTTGCAACGTCTTCGGAACCACACTTGTCACAGGGAGTTATCCCAACCCTCTCTCGATGATATGGGAACTATGGTATTCAAAGATGACGTTTTCTTGACTTTATCTGAAATAGACAAGAAAGTAAGCAAGAGCCTCAGCAGGATGCCTGTCTATGTAAGCGAAAAAGTACAAGAAGCTGCAAAACTCCCGGAACAATTCCCTATGATACGTGCAGACCTCAAAAAACTTGGCCAAGCAACTTACAGAATGAGGATAGGCGGATACAGAATAATATTCAAAGTCTACAAAGAACAAGGCTTAATAGTTATAGTAGAAGTAGAAACGCGCGGAGGCATAAGTTACTCTAAAGGGCGAGCTTTCCTTCTTGCAATCTCTATGCCAAAATCTTCAAGTGAAATAAACCTTCCAGTCTTGCCTGCCTTTACAGCAGCATCAATTTCACGAATGTGCCCTCTCTGTGCAGGAGTTAGATCCTTTTCCTCATCTATTCTTTCAATTATTATAGGCTCTACAGCCTGGTGCGTGATCTTCTCCTTCAACATCTTTATCTCCTGCTGCATGTCCTTAAATTCCTTTTGCAGTTGCAGCAAAACAGTTTCAGTTTTCATAGTTAGTATATACCTATTCTAGATGAAATAACTTTCGCTCGTTCTCAAATTCACCCATGATACTCCAGCTCGTTCACTGCGTTCACGAGGCCGTTAGCCCCTCTTTGAGAACTCGCTGACTTTCTTAGAAAGAAAGTCCACAAAGAATGATCTTCGCTCGCCTACGCCGAGCAGAGTACCCCATTCGGTTGCTCCACTACGTTCCAGCAACCTCACCCTTCGCTTCGCTCAGGCCAGCTCGAACCACAAATTCGAGGGCGGTGTCTTCTGCTCGCCGCTCGGGGTGTGGATAGGGTGTACCACACCCCTCGGCCTTGCTTCGCAAGACTGCCGGCTCTCTCGGTCAAAAACTTCTTTTTGCACGAGTGTCTTCGACCTCGCAAAAGAAGTTCTATCAAGAAAAGGGGTTGCATTACCTACCTAGCATACCTATCTATCTAAGCCTACTAGGCGAACCTACCTGGCGACCTATCCTACCTACTAGGTATTGTCAAAATAACAACAATTTACTCATAAATTGCCCTACCAGCGGTCTTTACATATGAGAAAACTTATAGCTTTTACTGTGATATAATGCCAGGATTTAGAGGGGGAAGAGCTGCGATGCATGCGGGTAAAGTTGCAGCAGCAACAGCAATGGATGAAGCAAAGAGCAGAGCTGAGGAATGCGAGCGCACAGGCAACAGACGAGGTGCATTCGAAGGATATGCGGATGCAATAAGCATCGCAAAGAGGTTGAGGTTCAGTGCAACTGCCAGTGGTTTTCTTACAGGTCTTACCAGGAATCACGATCCATCAAGCCCAGAGGAAGTTGAGATAGTAAATTATTTGTCTAGAGGCCTCTCAAGAGATCTTGAAGGAACCAAAGATGCAGTTAAGATAAAAGTCAAAGCAAAGGACGGGACGACATACGACTATCCGGACCGATATCACTTCATAGATGGCTTAGGCATGGTATCATACGGGAGAAGGGTAGTCATGTCAGAGGCCGACTACGCAAAGGTGGAAGGAAAGGTACGCAAAGAACTAATGGCATTAGCAGTATCGCTCAAAGCAGATGGGGCATTAATCGGAAAACCAGAAAATTATGTAAATGTGAACAATTACGCCGCTGGTGGATTCGCCACTTTCGGGATGACAGTTAACAGGGAAGAGCACGGCACACGAATTGTCGCAGAGGTCAACGCAATAGTTGATAGACTCGTGCCGCAGGCCGCAAAGCGCGAATAATAGCCACAAAATCCAATTAAAACCTGGCAGGAAGTATTAAGAATTGGACTGAGGATAAAGTTATAGCTGATCAGAATGGTAACGGTGGAAGCAAGAGCGCCAAAACAAGTAGAGAAGGTAGAAGTAACTATATCTACATTTACAAATAAGGATGCTGGTGCAGTTGCCGGTAAGGCCAAGATACTTAACGGACTTTCAGATGTCTATAAAAATGCATACCATAACTCTGAGTATTGGCCACTTTATGGAGATGGACCAGGGCAAGAGGCAATACCACGCAGTTGGGGCAAACAACTTGCACTTGAGGTGCTTTCAGACCCAAAAGGCGGAGCAGTTTTTGTTGCGCAGGATAAGAACGGGCAAGTAATGGGAAGCCTGATCGCCGTAAGCTTTGCAAGCATAATGGATAGTCATAGTCCTGAGGTTCGGCCAACAATAGATATGCTAAAGGCCAGATTCGGGGAAGACACACTTAGAAAGATGTGGTATGTTGTAGATATTACTATACAACCAGACACCCAAAAACCCAAGCATTCTAAAGGAGAGATTAGGCCTGGCGCACAACAAATGGGAATCGGTACAGACCTATTTAATCAGTTTGAGACTTTTATAAAACAGAGAGAGGCGGTAGGTTTTCTTGACTGGACAAGCTCCGGAAATGCCCCTATGAGAGAAAGTATGTATCGCAGGATGGGAATAACTGAGATAGAAGGAGGGCATGTTGGAATAGAAGCGAACGTAGAAAGAACAAACAAGACCAAAGACCCTCGATGGTATGAGGAAGGAGAAAAAGATGCAAGATATGGGTATAAACTCTATAGCCCCAGAACATCTCATCTGGAAAGCAGCTTGAAATAATCAAAGTTCCTCTTTTCTAAGTTCAGTGCGGAGTTTGATTAGATCCTTCCTAAGTTTTTCGTTTTCTACTGATTTGGAATCAGCTCCGATGTGTTGGTCTACAGCATCAAGAAATTCCAGCCATTCATCAACGTCCTCTCGGATTAGATGGAGGGCCTTCTTGTCATCACCAAATAGGTTCACAAGTTTCAGTAGCCTCTCATTTTCCGCACGTTCTGTGCCAGCTTCTAGTCTCGTCTTTATATGATCCCGAAGTTGATCTATTTCATTAGTATTAATTTCTCTATTCTTATCAATTAATTTGTCTAGTCCTCTGCTGAAAGATACAATCTGGTCTTGAAGTGTGGCAATAAGTTCATTTAATGATAGTTTCTTAAGTTGTTCTAGTATCATGGCCACACAGTTTAGATATATTGTAGAAATCCATAAAAATTATACTTACTGCGAATCGCATCACCGCAACACCAATATAGTGGTCGTTTCCTTTGTTCCAGCAGAGGCGGAACAAAAAATTCATCCGTAGCACAGCAGAGATGAATACCTGAGCATTCCCCCAACCTCGTTGTGGGTCGAAGCCTGACCCTGCAGCAAATATACATCTTGCCAGAGAAAAAGTACTTGATGCGACGTGATGTTCGTCGCGCCGAAGTAGATACAATGGCGAGTGTAACTCATGGAAAAAATATAAAGGAATTGATTCAAGGTTTTCAAGAACCCGAAGATGCAGAAGGTTGTTGCAGATGCGCTCAGGGAAGTGGAAATGCAGTTCAACATCCGAATAAAGGAGTTCTCTTTCGGCGATGACTATGCGCGCGTTCACATGATGGTAAATGTTCCTGCAAACCTTTCAATGCAGCAGGTGAGGCAGATTTTGAAATAGCATTCGGCTTCAAAGGTTTTCAGAGAAATACCAAACTTCATCAAAAGGTATCCAGACAAAAATTTCTGGGGTGGACAGCCTACAATAACAAGTGTCGGGCCGGTAGGGCAGAACATCATACAGAACTACATCAGGAGGCA
>JAJZJQ010000025.1 GCA_021851065.1 Microcaldota archaeon | reverse complement strand
TCTATCTCGCATCTTGTCTGCGAATAGAGTTTCAGGAATTTCTTGTTCTCTGCGACTATCTCCTTTACGAATCTGTTGAATTGTGCCATTGATACTTTGTGATTGCCGTCCTTATATGATTGAATCGATTTCTCAAGAAGTTTATTGTAGAACTGCTGCGCAATAATTAGCCCTTCGTCTATCTCTTCCTGCCTTGTTGCGTCTGGATAGATTCTGAACTTGTAGGATCTTACTGATTCCATACCTTTTTTGTTGTTTTGCATTTTTATATACCTTTGCTGCGGTTCACTCTCATTCCACAGCTAAAGCATGTGGGATTTCCCGCTCGCGGTGTTAAGAGTTTGCCCAAAACGTTTCCGTCGGAATTTGTGCTTTTTTGTAATTTGCATGTGGGATTTAATGATGGGATTTTTATTCTTTATCATCCAGTATAGTATGGAAGAAGCAGGAGACTTTAATGATAGTGATGAAGTTCGGAGGAACTTCGATAAGCAACTCTAAGCGCATAAGGAATGTTGCTGAAATAGTAAAATCGCGCCTTGCCAGAGAACCGGTAGTGGTGGTTTCGGCAATGGGGGGAGTTACAAACAGTCTAGTAGAAATTGCAAATGCGCATTCAAGTGGCAGGGATGCGAGTCTGTCATTAAGGGAGCTCATGGATAGGCATTACAGGGCTATTGAGGATCTGGGGCTGGGGAAATCGGTAATAAGCAAGGAAGCCGATGAACTTGAAAGAGTAGTTGATGCGCTACAGAGCAAAGGGCGGGCAACTTTGCAGGACATTGATCAGGTAATGTCATTCGGAGAGCGAATGGCCGCCAGGATAGTTTCTGCTTGCCTTGCTAGTCTTGGTGTCATATCCGAAGCTTGCGATGCTTATGACATAGGCATGCTTACGGATTCAAATCCAGGTTATGCAGACATACTTCCAGAGGCTTATCAGAGCATACGCGCAAAGCTGGCTGCAAAGCATGGTGTTCCAGTAATAACAGGATTCATAGGGAAGGATGCTGATGGTCACATAACCACTCTTGGGAGAGGTGGGAGTGATTATACCGCTTCTATAATCGGAGCAGCAATGGATGCAGAGGAGATAGAGATCTGGACAGATGTCGATGGCATAATGACAGCTGATCCGAAGGTAGTAGATACAGCGAGAAACATTGAGTCACTTTCCTATGAGGAAGAAGCCGAGCTTGAGGCACTTGGAGCCACCAACCTTAACCCCAAGGGAATCCATCCTGCCATGGAAAAGAACATACCTGTCAGGATACTGAATGCCCTAAATCCTGCGCATAGGGGCACACTCGTACACAGGGATGCGAGAGCCAGTAATGGAGTGGCTTCAATAACATACAGGAAGGGCATGAAGGTCATTGCAATAGAGGCTGATGGGGCGATACCTAATGCGTTCATTAATGCAGTAAGGGAGACTTTCAGCAGGAATTCTATTCCAATAAGGGCTTTTTCTACTACCGGGGAACGGATATTGGTCGCGATAGACGAAAGGCATGACCAGCATACCGTCACTGAGGAGCTTGGCAAGATTGCAAAGTTGACAGTCATGGAAGACATGTCACAGGTGTCATTGATAGGCAGTGGTCTTTCGAATATGCCAGACGTGAGCGAGACGTTATCATCCACATTGAGCAGCATGGGTGCAGAACCAGTGGTATCAGGTAATCCGAAAATAAACCAGAGCGTGGTGGTTATGGGAAAGCATACTGACAGGGCAGTAAGGCAGCTTCACGGAGTATTTTTTGGTAGATAAGATGGCAAAGATTTCGGTTGGCATACTTGGAGCTACTGGGATGGTAGGGCAGACAATAGTGCAGCTGCTGGATCGGCATCCGTGGTTTGAAGTTACAGAGCTTGCAGCCTCTGAGAAGTCAATTGGCAGGAGGTACGCGGATGTTATGAACACAAGGTGGAACATAAGCGAATCGATGCCAGATTACGCCAAGGACATGGTTGTGAAGGAGTGCAGGCCTAACCTGGACTGCGATATAGTACTGTCTGCACTGGATTCTGGAGTGGCAAAGGAGATAGAGGAGGATTTTGCAAGGGAAGGGTATGCAGTATCAAGCAATGCAAAGAACCACCGCATGGATGCAGACATACCGCTGCTTATACCAGAGATAAACGCCGACCATCTGAGCTTGATAGACGTGCAGCGAAGGCAGAGAGGATGGAAGGGATTTATAGTGACTGACCCTAACTGCACCACGATAACGATGTGCCTGCCGCTCAAGCCTATTTTTGATAAGTTCGGGCTTGAAAAGGTTATGGTAACCAGCATGCAGGCGCTAAGCGGAGCCGGCTATCCTGGCGTATCATCAATGGACATAGTAGACAATGTCATCCCATATATAGGTGATGAGGAGGAGAAGGTGCAGACAGAGCCGCTTAAGATATTTGGCAAGAGCAGTGGTGGCAGCATAAGGGAAGCTAACTTTGCAGTAAGCGCGCAGTGCAACAGGGTTGCAGTAAAGCACGGGCATACCGAATGCATAAGCGTGAAGCTGGCCGAGAAGGCAGAAAAGGAAGATATCATAAGGTCCTTCGCGGAGTTCAATCCAAATAGAGCGCTTAAGCTTCCTTCGGCTCCTGAGCACCCTGTAATATACATAGACAAGGAGAATAGGCCGCAGCCAAAGCTCGATGTCAATGCTGGGAGAGGCATGGCTTCGGTGGTAGGAAGGCTAAGGCCATGCAGCATACTTGACTATAAATTCGTTGTCCTGGGGCACAACCTCGTAAGAGGAGCAGCTGGTGCAGCCATACTCAATGCGGAGCTACTTAAAGTGACGAAGTACATATAGGATGGCAGAGCACGGGATTGCGGACAGGTCCTGGCGCGTAGAGGCAACCACAGGTTCCATGATTATGGTATGAGTACTGATGGCAGTTGAATCGGTTATGCAAACAATGCACAACGCAAGGGAGACCTGAAACACATAAATATCTGAAAATCCGTGATAATACTTGGTGAATTTCATGGGAGTTAGGGCAAAGGCGGTAAATAGAGAGATTGATGGAGTTCAAGGTAACAAGGATATGGTAGGAGATATGCTTAGAAAGAGTGTCCCTATTGCTATTAGCAGCCTGGCAGCCATAACTGCAATAGCTTTCGCTGCAAGTGCAGCCATTAGGCCCGAAGGGAATAGAGGTAGAACAAACTACAGCTCAGTTGTTACAAAGGCAGCAGAAGGGAGGGGCGCAATACCAACAAGTATCAGGAGTTTTGCTGTCACAAGCCCACACGTAAATATTGCGAAACCTAATGCAATGAAGGGGACATATGCTACTACAATGAAGGCGCCTACTACGGCAACAAGCCAGAGCGCGGCACATGTTGTAATAGGCAGCTATCCTGTTTCTATAGGCAACCTGCATGCTGACATAAAAGTTGTGCGCGTAGGAGATGGGTGCGTGATCACGGTTGGGGTTGCGAACAACAAAGGCGCAGCGCCGAATGCAAACGTCGCTAATGCAACGCCCAGGGAGATGCCATGTAAGGAAGCCCTTGTGCAGGCCAGAAGGAGTGCCAATGAGATAAGCAGGGTTGCATTCTAAGTGCTTTATGTATCAGGTTATTAGGATATCTGTGGCTTATACGCCGTATTCTGGAGGATAGCAGGAGGATGTTTCAATGGAATTGAGGTTCAATGATAGGTGGCTCTTATTCAGAAAATACCACTATGGCAGAAAAGTCTTGGCCAAGGCCCAGGAAGCAGAAGAGCATCATGACACCGAATGGGCCAGAAAACGCTATTCAGAAGCTGCAGATATATTCCTGAGGAGCGGTTTCCTTGGTGATGCACGGTATGCATTAAGGAAGGCAGGCAGGATGGAAGAGCATAAAGCGCTTGGAGAGTTCCTTGGCATCTTTACTGCAGAGATAGAGCTGCGCAGAGTGGCAGAGCTAAAACGGAGGATAGCGGCATTTCCTGATAAATTAGTAGATATCGTAATGGACCGGCCTACCAAGATGCTCCCGGAAGACACGGATAGCTGGTATAGATCTAGCTGGTCGAGCTTCTTCAAAATACCGCACGAAACAAAAGGAAATGGCAGTATGTGGGGAAGTTCATTTTCCCTTGCGGCAAGGGCCCTTGGAGATGCTAAAGAGGCGGAGAGGGCGGGCGACACAGATAAGGCAATGGCGCTACGTTCCAGAGCAGCCGACATATACATTGAAAACGGAGATCTTGACTACGCCCTTGGCGCGCTGTATAAGTCAGGGAGGCTGGAAGAAGCTTGCAGAATTAAGGAAGAAATGCTAGCGCAGATAGATAATATGGAAAGGGGGATGGCAATGAAGTTGGCTGGGCGTGCGGCATCAATGCCAGATTGGTCAAGAAGAAAAGTAACCATAAACAGGCTCGTGCAAGGCATATTGCGTGATGCCCAGCAATAGGAAAGCTAGGATCTAAGTCAACGTGCACGATTAAGGCCCAGGGTAGCAGAGGTTGGCCTTAACATTTCCACATAGCAGGGACGGGGGGTCCGAGATTTGAACTCGAGTCTCCAAGTCCCGAACCTGGTAGCCTACCAAGCTAGCCTAACCCCCCGCAGTGCTAGAGTACTATTGGCCCCTTCTTGGTTATAAGTATATCGTCCTCTATCCTCGCCCCACCAAAGCCCTGGACATATATGCCGGGTTCATCAGTTATCACCATGTTCTCTGCAAGGATAAGTTTTGAGTTCGGATAGAAGCCATCGCCAGCATCATGAACCTCAAGGCCAACAGGATGGCCTAGTGCATAAGGAAAGTTGAATCGCTTGTATTCCCCGGCATCTGCAGCAGCTATGTGGTTATATGCAGTATTGTGTGGTGTAGGCGCCTTGACCCCCTTGCGTATTTCCTTTAAGGCTGCTGATTGCGCTTCCTTGACTATTTCTATTATGCGCCTTTTTTTCTTATAGTCCCGTATCCTTGCTTTGCCGGAACCGAAAATAAATGTCCTTGTGACGTCAGAGCAGTAGTTGTTTACCTTTGAACCTGCATCTATCATCACCATGTCGCCATACTGCAATCTGGTATTACTTGGGGAATGGTGTATCAATGCAGTGTTTTTGCCAAAGGAGACAATGGTGCTAAAAGCCGGGCCATCGGACCCATGGCTGGCGCAGAGATAGTCAAATTCGCGTGCAAGCTCCTTTTCCGTAATACCAACCTTTAGCTTCGACTGGATCTCTTTCATGGCTTTCTTAGTTATTGCTGAGGCCTTCTTTATCTGCTGTATCTCATACCTGTCCTTTATCTGCCTGGCCCTAGCGAACGCTACGGACACATCGATAGTCTTGGCAGGCTTGTATCGCTTCTTTATACGAGCATATATTTGCTGAGTTATAAAACCGTAGTTCATGCCGACTTTTTTGTTCTGCAGTTCCTTTTTAAGGAAGCCCATTATCTGCTCCCTTGATTTTATCTTCACTACGGCCATGCCATTTGGCTTAGTTTTATGCACATCTCCATACTCGAGTTCGCTTGCTATTATTGTTGCCCCTGTCCGTTTTACCAAGACTATGCTACCCTCATAGAAATCGCCAGCAAATCCGGTCAGGTACTGGAAGTTAGGGTCCATCTTCTCTGTGTTTGCTATGAGTATTACGTCAACCCCATTGCAATTCGCAAATATTCTATTAATTCTTTCTTTTAGCGACCAGTTTGCCATTCACACATTCCCCTATCTTATCTAGGATTTGGTCCTCACCAATAAAAACATTGGTGTAGTTGACATGATTCCTCAGCTCTCGCATTGTTGCCCATCTGTAGTCGCTGTTCTCTATGTCCAGGGTAATTTTGTTGGTGCTTGATAAGAATATGTAGAAGTGGTTAGGCCATTTCTGTTTGAGCCTTGGTTCGGTTTCCGTTACTATTGTGTGGTAAAGCAGCTTTAGGGATTGCTTTTTTATGGATATTTCTTCTTCTACCTCGCGGTATGCTACGGACAGGTAGGATTCGCCCTTTTCCTTCCCTCCGGACAGGAATGCCCATATACCGGGATTTAGTATTATGGGCAGATTCCTGCGCTTTAGCAGTAGAACTTTCTTTTTGTAGATTATGGCTGCTATTATGCCGTCCTTCCTGACGGCTTTGTACTTGACTTTTGGGTCTATGCAATCACAATAGATAAATGCTACTGAAGATATATAATATGGGGCGCTCATGTCTGGGGAAATGAACGTAATCAGGAGCAGCGACGTTTATAGGAACATGAAAGACCCCGCTGTTCTCAAATACTATTATAGGTTCAAGACCCTTGAGAAACTTAACAGTACAGAGGTATACGGCTCTTCCCCACCAGACATATTTGTTGGGAGATTTGGCTATCCCAATGTATTTATCGGCCCCTTAGTACCACCTGAACTGGGCGACACTTCGATAATGGGATCTCCTGAAATGTGGGTTGGAAAGAGCATAGAGGAGATAGTGAAATACCGCTCTAACCTGATAAGGGGAATGTATAAAACTAAAGTTGCAAAGGCTGACAACGGAAGGATAGAGGAGATGGTAGCAGAGCTTGCGATGGCAGACAAATACAGCAGTGTGGAAGAAGTACTCAAACACAGGCCTGTAATGGGCATGCACTTTGACGAAGGAAGTCAGCCATATGGGCCTAGTGCTAAGATGGTAAGCATGAAGATAGACAACAGCAAGGCAAATGTCAAGATAGAGAATGCGTACCTTGATACAGACCTAAGTGCAACAAATGCAATAATAGAGCTTTACAATAAAGGGATCCCGGTATCAAAGATACAGAAATCCCTTTCTGCAGGCATACTCGGCATAGGTGGAAGTAGGAAGTTCGTTCCGACCAGATGGAGCATAACTGCCGTAGATGATGCACTGGGTAAATACAGACTCAGAACCGTGAAGGAGTGCGAGCAGCTCGACGAGATACTTGTATACGAGGACGTAGCTCTTGACAACAGGTGGCTTGTGATAATGCTTCCTGGGGCGTGGGAATATGAGCTTGTCGAGGCATGGTACCCTAACACCACGTGGAATATGGACAGCCCCAGCATAGAGATATTCTCAAGCTACGAGCCCTTTAAGGGCAGGGCGAAGTATGCGGAGATAGGAGGATGCTACTATGCGGCAAGGTTCGCATCCTCAGAACTCCTTGAGAAGATGCAAAAGCAGGCAAGGGTAGTGATCCTAAGGGAAGCGCATCCAGGATACATAATGCCAGTTGGCGTGTGGAACGTGCGTGAGCATGTAAGGGAAGCGCTGAGGCATGAGCCTAGGCACTTAAGCAGCTTTGATGAAATGCTTGCATTCATAGGAAGCAAGATGGATATACCGATACACACATGGATAAAGAACAGCACCCTGCTGAGCCTTGCGGTGAAGCAGAGAAGGCTTGCCTAGATCCCTGGTATTGTGTTTGATGCGCCCCCCTTTATATCAAATTCTTTATTGTCTTTCTTTTTGTCCATTATAATAACAAGCTTGTACTTCCTGTTCTCGAGAAAGCCTTCCTCACGTACCACAGTAGCAATAGTCCCTGAACTGACCCTTTCCCTTAGGTAAAATAGTTCGTATCTATGGCCCATGAATGGAGAGCCTTCTGGGAATCTTATTTCTGTGCGCCCGTGTAATTCCTCCGGATATGTCTGGGCAGGAATGTTTATTTCTTCGTATGCATTGACCTTAGTAAACAGTGAGCCGTTAACTACACGTTCTTCATCATGTAGGGTTATGGCACTCATTGCGCATATCCTCTGGCCCAGCGTCTTCAGCATGCCGGTTACCTTGTCGTAATCCAATTCATTGAATACTAGGTCATTTGCCGCAAATTTTGCTACGTCTGCGCTCTGTCTAAAGTATAGTTTTGTCTGGCATAATCTGCGTATCGTAGGACTTATGTCGGTTACATTGTGGCTTATAAGTATGAGGCCCACTCCGTTCTTTCTGAAATTCTGTATCCTCTCTTTAAGATCGGCAGTTGCGCTAGATTCGTCCTCGTGATTGAATACAAGCTGCGCCTCCTCAAGGCAGAGGACCATCCTCAATAAATCATTGCCATTGACATCGAAATCATCGCATAAGGTATATATCTGATTGAGGAGAAGTGCGTAGACTAGGGGTTTGGAGCTGTTACTTATACTTGAAAGATCAAATATTACTCCTTTTTTCAAAAACTCCGCAAAACTAATGCCTTCAGTGTATGCAAATTGCTGCTTCATTAGAAGTTGTCTAAGTCCCTCAAGAGAAGCTTTGATGTTCTCCCCGTGCTTTGTGTATTTCACTGAGGTGGGAGTGCGCCTGCCATGCTGTTCTATTATTGATTCCTCTATCTCCTCATATACTTCCTGCGGGTCAGGGGCGCGGGATGTTTTATAGGATTTTGAAAATGCGGCCAGAAGACATTTTTCTATAGAGTTCCTATAGGGTTCTGAATTGCATCCTGCCGCTATAAGCATGGATAGGTTTTCGTAGAAGCGGTGCACACTAGATGTTTCACATTTGAAGAAATTGATCCTGATCCGTGGATCTCCAATCTCCACTACAGTCAGAGCATTCTTATGCCCAAAATCGTTCCATTCTCCAGTGGGCGATATTATTGCAATAGCAGGCTTGGAGACCAGTGCCTGTTCTATTATGCTCTTTGCAGTCCTTGTTTTCCCCGTGCCAGGAAGGCCAGTTATTATCATCCCTAGGTTTAGTGTAACTACAGGTATGGATACCTCGTCTTTGGTTTCTTCAGATCCGCCATCCAGGTACTTCCCAATAATTATGCCATAATGCTTGTTACTTGAAGCGGTAGGAAGCCTTATCGTTCGCCTTATCCTATTGGAGATGCATATGGCCTTTGATGCATTTGTATAAGACAGCGGCATGGCTTCCATTCTTCTTGCATTTGAGAACATTTCGCATATATTTCTTGTTTTAATAGCTTTTGACCCAAGCACTATCGAATTCGATTTGAGGAAAGCCAACATTCTGCTTAGGTGCTCAGTTTGCTCTATGATGAACACCACATTGTATGACGATGATCTTGCAAGCTGTATGTCATTAGTGTTATCAAGCATCATGGAAAGCAGTTTCAGCTCAAATGACCGATAGTATGAATCTGTTGATTTTGAAATAGATTGTCCTGCTGAGTATCTGCCGCTATTATGCGTGGCCCTCACTTCGATGCCACTTATCTTATGTTCTATATCATGATTCAGGTTGCGTATCTGAGCCATACTCGATGGATAGAAAGCAGTGAATACTCTTGCAGAGTAACCTCCGAATAGATTATATATATTGTCAAGAGGATAGACCGGATCAGAGCGTTGATCCTCAGATTGTAGTAACGCCAGCGGTACATATGTGAAATTGCCATTAATATCCAGGTTCTTTGGGTTTTCTTCGATTTCCATGCCGATGCCTAGGCCTTTCATTGTGATTGATGGCTCACGTAGAATTAGACTGGTTGAAGATGAAGAAAGATCGTGAATCATGATAAACTCTTCGCCCAGGGTGCAGTCTAAAAGCAGCTTGCGCTGCGTGTCTGCAGCAATTGAAACTATATCAAACTTGTAGATTGGAACCATGTCATCCCCAGAATAACGACAATGCAACAACCATAGCATTTGCAAAAGTGAGGGTTATGACATGTTTCCTCATTCTTCCGCTAATTGCAAGAGTTGCTGCGGCTGCCACTAATAACAAGAAGGCAATAGGGATCACAACTTGTATTGCAGGATATCTGGTGGAGGACATGGCGCGCATTGCCACTGTTACTGTCATAGATACGTTGACCAGTATTTCGCCTATGTTTTCCTTGTCTGCAATGCCGTAGGTCAATAACTTAGCTACGTAATCCATGTTATCGCCCTAATTGCTATAAGTGCTGTGAGAGCGATAGCCATGATGCGTATGGCTCTCTCAGCGTTTTCTCCGCTTTGGTTGTAAGATGAATAGTGGTGTAGAAGGACATAGTCTATCGAAAGGCTTGCCGCCAATGAAGAAAATAGGATCATTTGCCCAATTATCGGAGAATATGCAGGCATATTATCATACTATTTCTACTTCGCCATACATAATGTGCGCGAATAGAATCCCAGATTCGGAGGATGTGCAATGCATCATTCTTGACACCACGCCCAGTTCGCTGGAAACTATTACAGCATGATCTGTTTCCGAAAGTATAGTGCATGCCTTGCTTATGTTTTCGTGGCAGATGATGCCAGCTTTGGCAGCTCGTGCTGCCATGAAGGCACCGGCCCCTGGTCTGAGACCCATTGTTACGAGAATGTCGCTTGTATCGCAGGTTATGCTTTTTGACTGCAACATAGGCCCAGGCGTTATATCTTTGTGCTTGATCTTTGAGGTCATTATAGTTATTTTATCTGATCTGCCGCGTATATGCCTGGACATTAGAAAGAACGCCGCGGCAACAAATATCTCTGCAGGGCCTTCCCAAAACGAGTACATGAAATTCATACAGTCACCAGTTCGTTGCCGCCGTACCGGTTAGAGATCATCCGATAGCCCATGCTCTTTAGCAGTGTGAGTGCGTCACAAACCACATCTTCGGTTATTTTTAGGTCGTTTGCTATCCGCTTGGAGTTTATATCATTCCTGTATTTCTGTACAACTAGCGCAGCAAGCACAGAAATGAGGCTCGATCTAAAGTTTGACGTTTCTTGCACCAATAGGTCATTCTGGTTTAGTAGATCGACTACTCTGCTTGCAAGCAGAGCTTCGGCTTCTCTGTTGAACGGCTTGCTGGTATCATGGTTCATTATGGCGTCATCTCCTGCAATCACAGAGTTGATATATGGCAGGAGGCACCTCAGATCGCTTTCATAATCGTCTGACATTATCGAAAGAAGGTTTGAAAGCCTAAGCACGGCCTCTTTCATCAGGTACGAGGGCGACATAATCGAATTGACGGAAAAATCTATGTGGTCTGAAGTAAGCTCTATCAGGTAAAACCTATCCGGGGATTCGAGATCTATTATGTACTTAAGCACAGAGCCTTCTGATACCTGTCGCATGGCAGGGTAGCATGAAAGTTTGCTGCTTACACTGCAGATAGATGTGCGCAGCTTTGAAGGTATCACTATTCTGCTTGTTAGATATTTTAGATTACCCTTTGCCACCATAAACACCAATTTTGCTTAATGCAATTGCAAACGAATCTGCAATATCAGAATGGCGAAAACCCATCTTGTTTAACTCTAAAAGTATTAGTCGTCTTTCTGCACCTGCCTTCAGTAGTATAGAGACCAGTAGCGATAAGTCTATTCTGCCATTCTTGATTGCAGTCCTGATGGTTAGGACCCCATCTTGTCCACATAAGGAGCTTATAGATGCATCAAATTCAGATACACTTATCTTTATTTCCATTTTCTTACCCTTGGTTATCGAGATAATATCGGTACGAGGTATGCCAAATACATCTTCAATCACGTATGCTGATTTGAAGCCAGATACATGCTGCATTATTGCCATGCAGTCGCCCCTGCCAAGCTCCTTTATGCAGGATGTATCAGCCATAGAAAGATTGTAGCTTTTTGATAGCCTTTCAAGGCTTTTTACGTTAGTGGTACGGAATACTAGAACTGTGGCGACATTTGAAAGTATTGTCTGGCTTGTGTCATGCAGTAGCTGCGATGAGGTAACGAGCCCTACCCCGTATTTTCTGCCCTCCCTTATTATTACCTCAAGACCTCTGCTGTCTTCCACCAGTTTCCATGCCTCGTCCAGAACTATAAAGATGCGTTTTTTGTGTTCATCATCACGCTTTCGCATAAGAGTGGCGATCTTTACCAGTATCCCATGTGCTGCCATAAGTTTTTCCTGTTCGTTCATGTAGTGTAGATCAAAATAGGAAGAATGCTCATCTTTGGACATGATTGTCTCCTCAAGATTGCCAGGCGTTGCCAGTATATCCTGCGCACAGGATAGATATTCCCCCGTGAAATCTATCAATATGGCATTGGACTTGGAGAACAGAACTAGCCGGGTTATAAGGCTGCGCGTTAGGTAAGTTTTGCCGCCGCCGGTCATGCCGCATACGAGTATATGTGGATTCAGCGCTCTTGCTGGGGAAATGAATACCGGCATTGAGAGTTGTCGGGATGTGCCTATAAGAGCTCCCTCCTCGGAGTTTTTTTCCGCTTCCGACTTGGTCGGCTCAGTAAGCAGGGGGAGGTAAAGGAGCGTAGCAACTTTCTCTGATCCAATTATGCGCATATCATATACCAGCATATGCAACAAGTTTTTCTCCGGTAAGCAAGTCGTAATCCACGGCTATAGCCGCTGAGAATTTGTTTGCAAGCAATTCTATGTTTCTTGACGAGGTGGACCTTGCTTCGTATTCGTCGGCTGATGTGCATATGGATTTTATCCGCACTACGAATTCAAACGATTGCATTGAATTTGAGAGATTGGATATGTCGCCATTTATCATATCGATCTGTCTTTTAAGGCCATTTACTTTGTCGTAAGAAGAACTGCCTGTCCTTGACAGCATTATCTCCTTCATCCTTAGTCTTGTGCGCAGGTTCTCCATCATGCGTGTCTTATCCACTTCGGAAAGCTCAATTGAGAATTCAAATGGATCATGGATGCTGTCAATAAGATCTTTGAGGGCTGAATTGGATATAACAGCATTGTTGCGCGGGATAAGGATTGCTACTGAGATGGCTTTGTATACGGAACCTTCCTGTTTGCACAATGTGTGCAGATCGTGACCCAATGAATATTTGCCGGAGACCACTACCACCCCGAGCCTCTTGATCAGGAAATCGTTCACGATATGCCCAGAATTTAGCAGCAGGGTAGCTGCAAATACAGATACAGCAGAAAACGCTATGACAATGGTGTTGGAAGATACAATAGCCGCTATTAGCGTACCAGCAGCCAGAGCATAAACAAGATAGAATTGGTGCTTATTGTTCTCATTATAAGGCGTCATATTATATCAAACAGATTAAAGGTCATCTCAGAACCGAGAATCCCAGATATTTCGCGTATCGACAGATAAGTTAGAGCAATGCTGAATGCAGGCAGTACGAATGCTGCTATAATAAGGTAGGACAGGTAATCCACCACGTAGGCAACAAAGCTTGAAAATGCGCCGGATATCGAGGTAATTGCACTTGAGATGGAATTTAGGACAGAATTTCCTGATGCAGATGATAGCGAGCCCTTCCCGATATGAGCTGCTAGCCCAGATGCATAGCCAGACATATTGGCTATTGTGGAATTGCTGAAGCTTGCAGTGTATGAATTTATTACAGAGGCATTAAGTACGTAGGTGAGGGGCAATACGACATAAAGACCTATTACCGTGCCCACAAGGAATCCGCCTAGTTTACGGGTCGGGTAGAAGGTTCTAAGAACTATGCCTAGTGGAAGCAGTATGTTTACCGCTGTGACCGCTATTACAGAAAGAACAGCTGACTGGACAAGGACCCCTGCCGCTACAGTGCCAAGGATCTTTATAAAATTCTGAAGTTGATAGGTTATAGGGGCGATTGCCTGAGAAAGAGAGATGCCGACTACGTCGAATGCGCTAATCTGCACAGAACCAACTACCCCGAACAGAGCATTGAGAGAGAACAGACCCGCCATGAGAGACGTAGATTGATACAATATAGAAGGATGGCTTATCCCGGATAGAGTATAGCCATTGCCTGCCAGATACCCATAGGAGAAGCAAATCGCAGCGTTATTTAGGAGATATGATGGGCACTGCGCAGAACTGTTGGAGGTTATAGAGTTTATGAGCGAAGTGAGCATGCCGGATGGCAAGAAGATAGTTACAAGGCTGCTTATTAGTACCCCATTTATAATGCACTGATTAAGCTCCTCCCTCCCAAAGTCCTTGAACTTCCTGCTATTAACAGCATAGCCTATCCCAAGGGCAATTCCACCTATTGTGAACATTATTGCAAGCACTACAATGGCTACGTTAAATCCGCTGCCGTTTATCCCATACATTAGATCACGTGGCGTTTGATAGAGTACCATTGATTAGAAGATGGGTCGAAGCAACAGCAAATCCTGTCGACGCTACCGAAAGCACAGCAACTATTATGGCACCGATAACCATATCTCCGGCAGTGGTGTGGAATGCTGCGCGCTGATAGGACGGAAAGAACTGCCCAATGGCATAGAATATGCCAGCTATTATAAATAATACAGCGCTGAGAAGGGGACCTATGCGCATAAGTAGTGCCTGTATGTAGTTTAGTGTCGAAATAATATCGAGAGTCAAGGTACTTTGAGAATAAGCCGGCCTTGCGATAAGTAGCGCTGTGATGCAAATAGTGGAGATTGCAGTTCTTGCCACAGTTTCTTTCATATATGCCATAACAATACCTTTTATTTTAATATATAATCATATACTTAGATAAATATTTAAACTTACCGGGAGACATTAGTTGCGTGCATGCGTTCAATAAGAAGAGACCGGACGCACAAAAAGGGTTTTAAACCTTACACTGCATATAATTCTGTCAAACGGCCATAGGAGCGGGGAAACGCCCGAACCCATCCCGAACTCGGAAGCTAAGACTGCTCACGATATGAAATACTGCCCTTACGGGTGGGAAAGCATATTGCTGTTTGGCATTTATCCTATCCTAGCCTAGGCTCTGCGCATGATGTTATTTAACACCGTGAGCGGGAAATCCCACATGCTTTGGCTGTGGGATGAGAGCGAACCGCAGTAAGGCGTATAAACATAAATGGAAATATAGGCTGCATGGAACTGACAAGAGCCTACAAGTTCAGAATCTACCCTGACACCACAAGGCAGCAGGAGATAGACGAAAGACTGGTTCTTGCGCAGCAGTTCTACAACAAGATTCTTGAGAAATCAATCCAATCATATAAGGACGGCAATCACAAAGTATCAATG
>JAJZJQ010000024.1 GCA_021851065.1 Microcaldota archaeon | reverse complement strand
CTGAGGAAATAACAACAGTACAACTGAGCAAGTCAGTGGTTAAGGCACTGAAGCAAATCAAGAAATACCCCCGGGAAACGTATAGTGAGATAATCTTAGGTCTTATAGAAAGCGCCAAGGAGATGAAAGAGTTCGATAAGTTTGTCCAGGAAGCACAGAAAACCAAGATGAAAGAGCTATGGGGGAAAGGCGATTACTCAGCGTGGGAACGTGCCTAGACCCGGGGATGTGGTAATAACAAGGGTGCAATTTACAGATAGCGAAGGCTCAAAGATCAGGCCGGCATTGGTGCTATTTGAGGAACTGGGCAACATAGTCATAGCAGGGATAACCACAAACCTTCAGATGAAAGGGATACGCATCTCTACAAACGAAGGAGCAGCCCAGGATAGCGTGATAAAGTTGAATTATATATTCACAATCACAGACGGTGCAATAATAAAAACAGTATTTCAATTAAGTCCCGAGAAGAAACGTCTTGTTTTTGAGGAATTCGTCAAGAAGCTCGGATCGTTGAAGGATTAGGCAGCATCGTCAAGTTCTGCTCCTAACAAGCCCTAATTGCTAGTGTCCTAGCCATTCAAAGGCCCGCCTTACAAACGAGTTGGCGTCTTTCTTGATGCACATTCCATGGGCTATTATAAGCCTATCAAAGTCCCATGACATTAATTTCCTTATGGATCTGCGAGCCGCCGCCCTATCGGTAAATGTAAGCCTTATGTCACCAGGCACGCCTGCATCTGGGACCATAATCCCCTCAAGTCTGAAAAACATATTTCGAAGCGGCCTATCTGGCTCTGGCAGATAACGCTGTATTATGTCATCAAGAATTAGCGTATGGGACTTCTTGTGGAAGAATGCCACCTCCCTGATCAATGGATTGCCTTCTATGACAAGCTGATTTATATCCCGTGCCCATGCGTTTGGCGGACTGTTATTCAGTATGCCTGTGAAAGGCAGATCCGTCCTGCCAACTATCATGGAACGTTCAATGACATTGCCCCTGGTCTGCGGAGGCCCCCATAACTTGGCATATGGAAACTTGCTGTGCCACGATTCGAGTCTCCAGAGGTGCCTGGGCGTTCCCACTACAAGGTCGCTTATCTTTCCCAGGGATTGCACTTCTTTGAGTGCGCCAGGCCTTAGTGGTATTGGGGAATCGAGCCACAGTTCTTCATTGGACAGTTTAATTATCGTCATGCGGGTGGGAAACATCACCCCCATATCGTGTACTTGTGGGCCATCCATTGTCCATATGCCTTCGGCGAATTTCTGAGGTTTTGGCATAATACGTTTTAATTTGTGGTTTATTTAAGATTTCCCTGTCGCAGATGCGCCTGTGGCACATATTGTGCTTCGGGCGATGTACTTCAGGTTCTGCTCCTGCAGGGCAAAATATAACTCAACTACTTCTGTTTGTAAGTAGCAGCCACTTCCATGCCGGCATGAATATTATCCTTTTGCCATCTCTTTCTTCCGTGCCTTCAAAGTCGTAAGTGACGACTAATAGGTCATCGCACCTTAATTCTTTTGAGGCTGCCAACAACGATCTTATCTCCCGTTCTTTAGTGTCACTGTCATCTGTTCTATATGAAACTTGTATTAGCTGCTTTATTGAGTTACCATCCTTCACTACAAAATCCACTTCGCGATGCCTGTAATCCTGCCAAAAGTACACTTCTGAATGAATATTCCAATACGACTTCCTCCGCAAAAGTTCTATCGCTATTACATTCTCAAGTAGCCTTCCCCGTTCCTCCTCAATTCTGAAACCTAGTGCATTTGCAAGTCCGGTGTCTATACAGTAAACTTTCTTACTTGATAGGATCTGTTGTTTTAGCTTATTGGAATATTTGTCTATTTTGAATGCAAGATACGCCTTCTCCATAAAGCCCAGATAATTCTTTACTGTATGAACACTCTTTATACCAAATATATTCTTCATCTTATTATAACTCATCTCCTTTGATACATTAGAAACTACATACTTCGAGAATTCCCTAAATGTTGACCTATGCCTTATGCTATACCTCCTCTCTATGTCTTTTGTTATAATGTCGCTATAAATCTGCACCAGGAACCTCTCCCCCAATGCCAGTGCTTCTGGAAATCCCCCACCCAATAAGTATTTGTTAAGGTATGTCTTGGTTTTAGCTATATCCCCTGTTAGATATATGTCAGGTCTGAATCCGTTATAGTCAAGAAACTCCCTAAAAGAAAAAGGGAAAGCAGTAAAGCTGGTATACCTTCCTGTCAATCTACTTGCTAATTCTTCTGACATTAGCTCAGAATTACTTCCAGTTACAATCACTTTCTTGGTTTCACGAAGCCTGGACACATAAAGTTCCCAGCCCTTTACATTTTGGACTTCATCTAATATTATGTATTCTACATCACCTTTTAATTCCGCTATTGCCTCTGTGACTTTTACTAGGTCTGTGGCTTTCATACCATCTAATGATGGATCATCAAAGTTTAGATGTGCATAGCGTTTCCCTTTTACTAGCAAGAGTGCTTCTGTTGACTTCCCACTACGCCTCACCCCGGTTATTACTATTGCGTTGGCCTTTGTAGTATGTTTCCGAATCTCAGCAGAGTATTCCCTGTCTATTATTCTCTCAGTACTGAATTTGGAGAGTATCTCTTCTTCCTGGTCCCTTATTACTCGCTTAATAAGCTCCGTTTCCATGAAATTATACTGCAGCTTATCTATTTAAATCTTGCGTTTTAAATGCACAATTTAACTCATATCATGCACTAGAAATGCATATTTTACATCATTACAAATCGAATAATGTCTTGTATACAAGACATTACTGATGACATACCTCTTACCTATCGGAGATGCGCCTGTGGCGCAGCCTATGCAGGGCGATGACCTTCAGGTTATATCCAGAGAATGCCAATTATAATGGCTTTCCCTTACCCGTTGCTATAAAACTTTTTAGGCTTCCGCTTATGATAGAATCCCATGCATTACTGCAGCTGTAATAGCATTCCAATTTAGGGATCAGACCTTGATGGGTAAAGCGTACCTCAGTTTTACTACCATCTTTCGATATCTCGAAGATTATCTTTGTCCCCTTCCATTCAGCTTTATCCTTAGTGAACCTGGGACCGCCATCAGTCACAGACCAGACCACCCTCTTGTCTGGTACGAGTTCCGTTACCTTTTGCTTGGAATTGTGAAAGGTTTCATACTTATATGTAAACACGGCACCGAGTTTGTCAGTGTCGCCATCGATTTGCCCATCCCACCACCCGCGGACTTTGTTGATAGCCTTAAATACTTCTTCTGGGCTTTTGTCTACCAAAATCGTAATCGTATAGTCCTGGCCAGGCATATAACTCACGATTTAACCATGAATTTGAAGTTATTTAAATTATCCTTGTAGGAGATGTGCCTGATGTACATCTTGTGCATCGGGCGATTCACTTAAGGATGCCACTGCATGGCAAGATATGGGTTTCACTAGCTAGTGCGAATGAACCAGTTCCACTAGCTCCCTCACGTTTTCCGGCTTGGTTCCCGGCAAGACTCCATGTCCGAGGTTGAATATGTACCCACTCCTGCCTTCAACGGAACTAAGAATGGCTTCTGCGGATTCTTTCATCTGATTTCCACCGGCAGCCAGCAGCGACGGGTCCAGATTCCCCTGCATAGCCTTTGATGATCCGACCTTTGACCACAGGCCCGCAAGGTCATCCTCCCATCCAACGCTTATGACTGCTGATCCATTGGCGGCTATCTCGTCGATTATCCCAGACGAATGAAGCGAGAAATGTATCTTCGGCTTGTCGGTCCTGATCGACTCGAAGATCTTTCTTGTGTACGGAGCAACGTTCCTGGAATAGGTCTGGCTGTCAAGCATTCCGCACCATGTATCGAACAGCTGCAGCGCATCTATTCCGGCATTCACCTGCAAGTTCAGGTAGTTAATCACTATCTCGGTCAACCTATCCATCAACTTATGGTATCCGTCAGGGTCGTTCTCCATGAACGACATGGTTTTTTCGAAGCCACCTGCCCTCGCTCCATCTATCAGATAGCATGCCATCGTGAAAGGCGCTCCGGCGAAGCCTATCACCGGTACGTCCACCTTGCTTTTCAGGAGTTTTATCGCGTCAGCCACGAAACCGACTTCATTGGTATCGTAGTTTCGTATCCTATCAACGTCGTTCACATTCCTTATGGGGGTTTCTATTATGGGACCTACCTTGTCTACTAGTTTGAATCCTACTCCTGCAGGCTTGAGGGGCACCATCAAGTCCTCGAATATGATTGCGGCGTCAAAACCAAACATATCTACCGGCATTGCAGAAACATCCGAGGACAGTTCCGGATCAGAGCATATATCCATTATCCCGTGGTTTTCCCTAAGCTTCAGGTACTCTGGCATGTAACGTCCTGCCTGACGCATAAGCCATATCGGAGTATGGCCTGTCTCTTTCCTCTCGCATGCCCTTATGAAAGAGTCGTTCTTCATACATCTGCACCGTATTCTAGTTCTCTTTCCATTTCCAAGGCCATTCCTTCCAGCGAGTGGTTTTTGGCTATCACGGAAACTGGTACGCCTGCCTTCTTGCACGCCATTGCCGTAGTATCTCCTATGCAGACAACTCTTGTCTTGGATAGCATGCCTTTCGCATCACCTCCTAGTATCCCGATAAAACCCTCAACTGCGGAAGGGCTCGCAAACGTAACGAAGTCGGAGGCATAACCTAGCAAGCAGCTTTTCCGCTCATCGCTCACACTGCGCTGCCTTGTAGTGTATGGGGTCACTCTATCTACTGAAGCTCCATTTGAGGCAAAGTCGTCTGCAAGCCTGTTCTGCGCCCTTGCAGAATTTATGATGAGGACTCTCTTTCCTTCCAGTGCACCCATATCTTTCGATATGGATTCTGCATACGGGTCAGCAGGCACATGGTCCACGGGAAACCCGTACTCTTCAAGTTCCTTCTTTGTTTCATCGCCTATCGCTACAAGTTTTGTGCCTGAAGGAAGTCTCTTCCCGTTTGCGAACTGAGAAAGGCTTTCCACACTGCGTTTGCTGGTTATTATTATGAAATTGTATTGGTCTAGGCTTGCGGGAGCTTTATATTTCCTGGTGTCCAGCTTCTCCGTTCTTATTGTTGGGAAGTATACTGGTATTGCACCTTTTTCCATGAGTATCTGGCATATTCCTTCGCCCGGTTCCTCCTCCCTAGTCACTACTACGATCTTAGCGTTAAGTGCGGAGTCCGATTTCCTGTCGCCCACCAGATCGGATGCGCCGCTCATCAGGATCTTCTCAGCCAGCGTTAGCCCGGATTCCTCTGGGAATTCTGCGCTTCCCTCATGCTCATAATCATATGACCTTTTTCCATCCTCGCTTGTTATGCGGGCGCGAAGACCTATCCTTTTCCTTCCTACTGTGGCGAGAACACCAAGCAGAACGGAGCATCCGCCGCCTATTCTTGAAAGGACAGTACGCTCTGCAAGCGTTGACAGCCGTGCATCTACGTCATCAATCTTTGCAACTATTTCCTCAACTTCTCTATTGCCTTCCTTTATTTCTACTGCAAGAGCACCCTGCCCAGGCGCTGGCAACATTGTCTCAAGCGGCATGTACTCTACTATCCTGTCTGATAGGCCTAACCTCCCCATTCCAGCTGCGGCAAGCACTATGGCATCATACTCTCCAGCATCTAGCTTTGCTATCCTGCTATCCACATTGCCGCGCATCTCCACTACATCAAGATCGTTCCTAAAGGCGAGAAGTTGGCCTTTTCTTCGCAGACTGCTTGTCCCAACCTTCGCGTTTTTGGGGAGGTCCCTGAGCCTAATTCCATCCCTGGATACGAGCACGTCGCGCGGATCGGCCCTTTCGACTATTGCAGCTATTTTAATTGTGGGTGGCTGTTTTGTGGGTATGTCTTTCAGGCTATGTACTGCGATGTCTATCGTTCCTTTCATCAGCTGCCTATCAATCTCCTTTACGAACACTCCGCTCTGCTCCATCTTGTCGAGCTTCTCTTCCTTGTATATGTCACCTTTGGTCTTTATCGTCCTGACTTCGATCTGGAGCTCTGGTAATAGGGCTGCAAGCCTCTCTGTAACTATCCTGGTCTGAGCGAGGCTAAGGCTGCTTCCCCTAGTACCAACTATCAAGCTTTTCATATGTTAACCACGGATTAGACACCATTCACAGATGCACTTAAGGCATCTATTAGCGCATCAGACGAGTTAGGCATACCTGCCCTACTTAACCTGATATTTCTCTCCGATGCCCACGTCTTCAGTTCTATGTCCAGATCGTATAGTATTTCCAGATTGTCAGAGACGAAGCCCACAGGCGCCACTACTACTGCTTCGCCGCTCCTTGCCTCCCATTCAATCATTTCCATTATAGTCGGACCGTACCATTTCTCTCCTCGTCCGCTCTGGCTCTGGAAAGACAATCCCCAATGATTCACGTACGCCTTCTTCGCGACTTCTGCCGCAGTCTCAAGCAGCTGCTTCCTGTAGGGTCCTTTCTCCTCAACTTCTTCAGGCAGACTGTGCGCGGAGAATACCACAAACGGATTTTCTATTCCTTCTGATGCTTTTGCTATGCTTCCAGCCCAGAATTCCGTAAGCATCGAATCAAGGTGCCACGACTTGACGAACCTTACATCCATAGCTCTTGCAAGGGAGGCGTTTGCATCCTCCACCCTGCTTATGTATGATCCTATTCCGGTAATCGAATAATGGGGGGCCAGGGCGATGCAGACTGCCTTTACCACACCGTCTCCTGACATTCTTGCTACGACGTCTTTTATTAGGGGCTTGGAGTGCTTCATTGCGAAGTAGACTTTCCTTTCCCGGACTTCGGGATCAATGGATCGCTGTAGACTTTCGGCTTGGTCCGCAGTTATCCTGTAGAGCGGCGATGTAGGAACTTGACAAATTAATAACCTTATTGTTGAATATGTTCTGGGGGTTTTCTCTCTCTTTTTTGTCGTCTGAGGATTGTAGTGTTGAGCCTCCTGGGACCAACACGGGATTAGCGCATTGGTTGCCACCAGGAGAATGGAAATACATGGAAATATACGAAGCAAAAGATAAAATAGTAGAGCTTCTGGCTGCCGCCAGAGTCGTTGTGCAGAAGTTTGGACATACGAAGAAGTTCGCGAAGCACGCCGTTGCTTTTGTCATAAAGCAACATGAGAACTTCAAGGACATAAAACTCGTGAAATTCCTGCGAAAAGATCCGATAGGAAGGGTTTTGGGCTATGATAGGAATCTCAATGCAACTACCTTCTCGAAAGTCAGAGAAAGAATGCAACCAGAGATCATGGAGGCGTTGAATAATTGGATAGTCGAGATCAAATTGAAAGGCAGGCAATTGAGGCTTATATCTCAGGATAGTTCCGACATACTTGCTTATTCACGAAAGGACAAAGAGGCAAGATGGGGGCATAGAACACCTTCGAGAAAGGAACAACTAATGCAAGCAGGAGGAAAAGAGAAGGAATTGTTCTTCGGCTATAAATTGCATGCCATTGTCGATGTAGAAACAGAGATGCCTGTTGCAGTGAAGATCGTCCCTGCAAATACAAATGACAAGAAACTGTTCCCATGCCTTTATGGCTTCGTCAGGGAGAACTTCGGGATACAGTTTCTGGCAAAATTCCTTGCAGATGCACAGTATAATTCCTCAAGGATAAGATCTGCGCTGAGGGATGACAATATGATACCTTTGATTCCTTTCAGCAAGACCAAAAATCACAAAAGGGAGGACCCAAAGGACCCGGATTATGGCAAAAGGTGGTCTGTGGAACACGTCTTTTCAAGACTGAAAGAAATGTTCGGGATGGCAAAGAACAGGTTTGTTGGGCTGAAAAAGGTTCGAATTCACGTATATTCCTGCCTTTTGGCAAACCTATTGGAATTCGTGATGTGACTGTTTTGAACTTTGACGATGGTGGTCCTATGTAGATGTCAAGTTCCTAGGCGATGCCCCACCTATGGCTTTATATCTCTCCATCAGCCTAGTCAACTGCTCTGCAGATGGTCTATTCCCTCCGCGTATGTCTGTATAATATTCACCTATTTCGTCTGCGGAACGCGGCGTTCCATACGCCATCAGGAGTACTCCATCCGTGCAATCACCTAGAATCCTTCCACGCTTGCCAGCACCTTATGCCTTGGCCTGCCTTCTATTATCTCTTTCCCCCTGGAAATTGTTTCACCGAAAGCCCTGCTCTGCATAAACTGCTTGAATGCATCCAGGCTCTCCCATTCCGAGTATATCAAGTACTCTCTCTTTCCAACCTCTCTATACAGCTTTGCGTCCTTTATCCCGGTTCCAGAAGATCTGAGCGACTCTGCAACTCCCGAGAATATGCTCTCGAACTCATTCTCGTGCCCTGGTTTCACGTCGTAGTACATGCCAACGTTTATCATGTCATCACCATAATCATATCAAAAGCTCCCCAAAATCAGTCTTATAGCCGACCAGTACGGGCTTTTCGTTAGTAACCCATTCATGGGCATTTGCATGTCTTAAGTCCTGTGTCACCGCGACCCATTCTGGTATCGAATCAACTTCGTACAAGACCACGAATTCACAGTCGTCTATACCAAAAGATAGGGTCGTGTAGGGGTTTATCCCACTGTTATTCGCGCTGGTCTTCGCCATGTTGATATGCTCTGCCATTATGCCTGCGCGCTTGCCCTTGTCTAAGAGATACCAGTCAGGGCTTTTGCTCAGGGGATAAGCGACGAAATATCTCCTGTCTTCTCCGCTCTCCTGGTGTCTCGGTTCGTATACTGAAAGAAACCCATACTTCCGCAGCGCGCACCTGCCTAATGCCTTCTCCAGCCTTGTACGGAGTTCTACTACCCTTTCCGGGTTTTTTACTAGCAACCACACTATAATGTTGCAGTCATGCCTCAGTGACTCAAATGCCTCGGCTTTGAGCGTGCCTTCCTTATCGTTCCTGGCAGCTGTTAAGATTTCAGATACATTGGAAATTACATTCTTCCTTTGGTTACACGGCAGCTCCCACCAGTCTGGCGCCAAGCCATAGGCGAGCACGCTTGAGATATAGCTTTCCATAAAAATCCATAAGTATCCTCGATTATTAAAATGTTGGTGCAGGCATGCATCACTTAATGCCTCTAATGTCAAAATTCGTTTGAGGTTCAGGTTGGATATATGCGTGCGGCGCATATTATACCTAGGTGGGATTACCGCGCTCGGGCAGTTTTGCCGACTCTTCCAGAATTTTAGCTACTCTGCTCATAAATTCAGTCGCATCGTTGCGTCTCAATCCGTCTATCGTCCAAAGGTTTTCAGAAGCTCCATTCAAACTCACGGTGCCTCCCAAGTGAAAGCGCAAGGTAGTAAACAGTTTTCCCCTTAATGCTTCCATGCTTACTACATCTTTATATAAAACAACTCCAACATTGGTCGAAGACAATATATTGACTCTGGTATGCAATCCCCAGAAGGAATGACGGATCACAAGTATTTTCTTGTCTGTTGCCACTACCTCGTCAGGGGAGACGGAAGAAAGATAACTCTGCCTTATCACAATAAGTATCTTCTCCTCATTAGACAAATAATGCGATATCTCTTCCCGTGTCCTTTCCATCAGCGTTTCCATATTAGAGTAATTATAAACAACCTTATAAACGTGCGGAGAGATTTCGTGCGTACAGGGTCAACAACACATAAAAGACATGCGGTGAGTGCGGAAACATTCGGGAAATGCCTCTCTATGGCAGGGCATTCGATTGCGGAAAGTGCGGCATGTCAATGGACAGGGGCCTGAATGCAGCAAAAAACATGCTCAAAAGAGCTGCCCAAGGGCGTTTGGGAAGTCACGCCTCTGGAGACATTGCAAGACCTTCGCACACGAAGGCGTATGCCGTTGAACCAGGAAATAGGCATGGCGTTTCACGATGGCCAATCAAAAGACACCATCGAAAGCCCACAGACACCTGCTGTGCGGGATGCCATATGCCTTGATGCGTGCACTACAAGGGCTGCAAAATTCAGGCATACTCTATCATTGCCCAGGACATTTCCGTTACGGATTCCATGTGCCCGTATACATCAGACCTGGTCCTGCAAGAATTACTGCAAACAGATAATAATAAAAACCATTGCATGCTAGGTATATTCTTGTGTTTATATGGCAAATACCGGAATAGCAATAGGCGTAATAGTTGTGATAATAATCCTTATAGGCGCAGCGTATTATCTCTCCAGGTCATCAACTACTCCTGCTAGCACCATTTCTACTACTGGAACTACTGCAGTCACCACTGCAGCAGCTACTGCTGCAGCAACAACTGCACCTCCAAGCGCTGTTCCACTTCTAACAAAATTCAGCAGCACATCTGTGGCGGTCAATGCCATTAAGCAGGCCAATGCTGTTGTTAGCGCACCGGATGGGGTCAATATATCAGTAATGATACCTGCGGGCACATACGCGCTGGTGGACAACAGCACACTTCAGGCATACAACTTCACAATTGCAACTTTCAACATTGCTAATGTTAGCAGCCCTCCAGGATACACGAATCAGACACCTGCCTATGGCTTTGCTTTCGAAGTCAACGGAGCCATAAACCCTGCAATATCTTTTGTAAATGCAACTGGGTCTCCAGTGCACCTCACAACAGTTACGCACTATCCTAACACGTGGTACAGCTGGGCATATGTTGGCGGAGCGTTCAACGCCTCAGCAGGCACATACACTGGCGGAAACTACCTTATAGAGAATGCGTGGTCGTATAATGCAACCTCGGTTACAATGACCAACGTGCAGTTCTACAAGCCCATAATGTGGATCTTTACATTCGGGCCTGCTAATGCCGCCACTACCACTGTCGCAGCAGCCGCTTCAAATTCCTCCAAGACCTCAGTTACGCAGCAGTCAAATTCCACAAATGGCTACACTGGATACGGCTACACATGAGAGGCCAACCCCCCGGGCATGGCTAGATCCCCTCCCAATGCTGCCTGATGCAGAATTCGCAGTAAGGCTTACAACAGCAATCCACAAGAGATGGCACTATTGGGTCTATGCATTCCACCCGCAGAGCTGATTATGGGCTATGCAAAAGGCAATAGGACAATGGCGCGCCGTTCGCCTGTCAGATATTGCGCATCACTTGCATGTAACAATGTGCCGTGGTTTGTAGGGAAATGCAACCATGCGCCTGACACTTTTTTATAAGTTGCCATAACGAATTAGAGCTTAGATACGGTAAAGCAAATGAGATTTGGATGGCTTATAGGGGGGGCTCAAGGAGCCGGTGTTGATACCGCAGCAAACGTATTCGGTGCTGCCGTAGCAAAAGCCGGATATAACATATTCGGCAGCAGGGAGTATTTCTCGAACATAAAAGGGCGGCACAGCTACTTCAACGTGATGATAAGCGACAAGCCGCAGTACAGCGTAGACACTACTGTAAATATGCTGGCTACATTCGACGCTGAGACCATATTCCAGCATTTTGACCAGGTTACCCAGTATATGCTCTATGACAAAACACAGGAACAGCTAGATATTGCGAAAGTGAGGTCACTTGAGCCTGAGATAGCAGCTGAACAAGCTGCCATACTCAGGAGTGCGGGATACGGCACCACTGTGGCCGAGGTGTTGAAGTATCTGAGGGGCAAAGGCGTAAAAACCATAGCCCTGGACTACGGGGCAGCGGTGCTTGGCATCTCAAACGCGCTTAAACTGGATCCGTTCTCATCCCAGAGGGCGATGAATATAGTGTGCGTAGGCGCCTCATTCTCCATGCTTGGCCTTAAGGCAGATTACCTGGAAAGTTCCATAAGCCATGCCTTTGCAAAAAAGAAGGATTTCCTAGAGCTGAATCTGCGCGCTGCAAGAGCAGGCATGAACGCTGTAGGCAACGCATACTCCATGAAGGACATGCCGCACGAAAAACTCAAGGTCCAGCTTGACGGGAACACCATCTCCGCCCTTGGCAAGATATACGGCGGTCTACGTTTCCAATCCTACTATCCAATCACTCCGGCATCTGACGAGAGCACATATCTGGAGGCAAACCAGATACTCAAGACCAACTTGGGCAAAACGGGGTCTTCACAGGGCATAGTTGTTGTCCAGACAGAAGACGAACTGGCTGCCATAAACTCTGCAGTAGGTGCGACTCTCACCGGAGCGCGCGCTGCAACAGCCACCTCTGGCCCAGGTTTTTCTCTCATGAACGAAGGAATCAGCTGGGCAGGCATGAACGAGGCTCCTGTGCTGGTTACATACTATATGAGGGGATCTCCGGCTACAGGGCTTCCTACCCGCAGCGGCCAGTCAGACCTAAAACTCGCGCTAAACGCAGGGCACGGGGAGTTTGCAAGGGTGGTCATAGCATCAGGGGACCACATGGAGATATTCGAGGATGCTGTAAATGCGCTAAACCTTGCTGAGATATGCCAGACCCCTGCCGTCCACATAATAGAAAAAACCCTGGCCAATTCTTATTCTGTGATGGACGGGGATGCGTTTGCCTCAAAAAGCCTCTCGATAAAGCGCGGCAAGATAGTTTACCCTGAAGATCCAGAGCACTACAAGAGATTCGAAATTACTGATGATGGCATATCGCCGCGTGCATTCTTAGGGCATGCCCAGATGTACTACACCGGCGATGAGCACAACGAGCGCGGGCACATATCCGAGAGCGCTTCGAACAGGAAGGCCATGTACGAAAAGAGGATCAAGAAGCTATTGCAGGCTGCAGCGGGTCTTGATGACAAGAAGAAGGCCAATATAGTTGGGGATGCAGATGTGGTGCTGCTTACATGGGGGTCTCCAAAAGGAGCAATACTGGACTCAATGGACGCACTAGCTAAGGAAAACATAAAAGTAGAGATGGTGCAGGTAAGGTTATTCAGCCCATATCCGTCAGAACTGGTGAAGAAAGCAGTATCTGGAAAGAAGATAATAGCAGTGGAAAACAACTACGGCGCACAGGGGGCAGAGATATTCACAGAGCAGACCGGAATAAGGCCCACCAATTACATACTCAAGTGGAATGGCAGGCCCGTCTACCGCGACGAGCTTGTCGATGCGGTCAAAAGCATAGTAAAGAAAGATGTGAAAAAGGTTGTGTTAAATGGTGGCAAGTGAACCTGCAGAATTCAATGACTGGTGCCCAGGATGCGGCGACTTTGGCATTCTTCGCAGTGTTGAGGGCGCTTTGAGCGAGATGAAACTAGACTTCACAGATGCTGTGCTTGTGTCGGGCATAGGGTGCTCCGGAAAGCTGCCGCACTTCGTTTCAGGCCCGATCTCCGGCATACATACGCTGCATGGCAGGGCCCTTGCCTTTGCACTTGGCGTAAAACTCTCAAATCCAAGCCTCAAGGTCATAGTAAATGCGGGTGACGGGGACACATTCGGCATAGGCATGGGGCACTTCGTGAGCGCCGGGAGAAGGAACGCATCAATAGCGCTTATAGTTCATGATAACAGGGTTTACGGGCTTACAAAGGGGCAGGCCTCTCCGACTATGCCGCTTGGCGAACGCACAAAATCCCTCCCAAAGCCCAATATAAACGGTCCCATAAATCCAATAGCCATTGCCGTAACATCAGGCTACACGTTCGTGGCGCGCAGTTTTGCCTACGACACCGCCCTGACAAAGGATCTTGTAAAACAGGCAGTGGCGCATAACGGCATGGCACTTGTGGACGTGCTGCAGCCGTGTCCCACATATAATGACGTGAACACCAATGACTGGTACAGAAAGCGCATATATAAGCTTGAGGACGACCCGCAAGTGCATGAGGAATCGCAGACGCTGACCAAGATGACCCAGGCAATAAACAATTCCTATATCATGGAAGACAGGATACCTGTAGGCGTATTCTACAAAAACGAGCTTGTGCCATCATACGAGAAGCGCATAAATGCCTATATCCCTGACTACCTTAGCAACTATCCCGCATCCCAGAAGATAGAGGGCAATGGCGCCCCTGTTGCAGACCTTAGCGATCTTATAGCCTCAAAGGCACTGTAATCATGATTCTCCTGCTCCGCAGGCGCACATGCCTTTTTCGTCTACTCTGCTACCGCACATCGGGCACGCGTGCATGTAGGATACCTCATGGTATTCCTTATTGTACATCTCCTTGTGCGCATCCTTCTTACTGTACCTGCGCTTTATCCTGCGTTTAAGTTCCGCTTTCGATTTGGCTTGCGACTCCTTGGCTCTCATATAAATCCCCTTTAATACCTATGCACTGGAAATATTTATTGCTTACTTATGCCTCAGGCATCCAATATTGCACCTTCTGGTGCGCTCCTAACGAGCCTGGCATACGGTGCAAGAAAAGCCTCAGGGTCGTCATCCCTAAATCCAGTACTGCGGTGCCCTAGCAATCCCATACGCCACTACCTACGACTTAGAGACTCTCCCCAAGCTCAAAAAGTTTCAATCCTATCTCTTCGCTGTGTTTCTTCGTCCTCTCCCCTCCAAGATCCTGGAGCACTATCTCCAAAGTAGCTGATACTGTGCCCTCGACCAGATGGCCCCCGATGGCCCGCATTTCATCGTCCGATATGTTTATGTGGCTATGCACTAGGGGATTGCCTTCGAATACTGCCACATTCCCTACAAGGCCCGTTACCTCGAATATCCCATCCATCTCTTTCTCCTTGTATCTTTTACTATCGACCCTGTAATGCGCTAGTGTAGGGTTTTCCACAGAGCCTATTCCTGAAAAATAGGCATTCTTTATCCCAAGCTTCTCGCAGAGCTTTCTTATGGAGGAATTTATCGGCTCCCCTTTCTCCAGTCTTATCAGGAATGTTCTGTTTTCCATATTCGAGTAGAACATGCAATCAGACTTATATCTCGCTGCTAGTTTTAATAAATGCCTGGGCAATTCCAAATCCCCTGCAGCCAAAGGCATTCTCTCCCATGCGCCAATTTTATCTATGTGGGCGTAAACCCCACGCCCTTCAGGGGCGGGATATGAGCCCGCCGCAACACAGATAGATAAATTTTGCTGGTGCAATGAATATGGTCATCTTGAAAAGAACATACAGATTCCGTGCATATCCCTTCAAAGGGGCATCAGGCTGAGATTAATCGCCAAATGTTCCTTGCAAAGCAACTCTACAACAAACTCCTTGAAAAATCCATAGAGCACTTCAAGGACACAGGAAAGACATTCACCAGGTTCGACA
>JAJZJQ010000023.1 GCA_021851065.1 Microcaldota archaeon | reverse complement strand
ACTCACGAAGTATCTGGTTTGCGATTATTGACTTCAATCCGTAGTGCTTCACGTCTGCGGTTGTCTGGGTTCTGGTTCTCATTGCGACTTCTGCAATCTGGCGAGCCTTCTTTAGCTCTAAGGAGAAGTCCCTGTCATGTTTGATTTTATAGGTTAGAATCATACATTATCCCATTGCTGTTCTATATACCTTTTAATTACTGACGCACTCACATTACCAGCAGTCGAAATGAAATAGGAGTGTGTCCATAATGTTGGCATTTTTAAAAGTTCAGGAAATTCGTTGCGGAGAAATCTTGAACTTCTACCTTTGAACCTTTTGACCACTATGTGCGGTCTCGTTTGCGTGTCTGCGGAAACAAATAGATGCACATGGTCTGGCATAACCTCTTTTGATATTATTTCCCACCCATTCCTCTGTGCAACATCATTCATAATTTCTTCCAACCTCTTTTTTATTTTGCCTGTTAATATACTCCTTCTGTATTTTGGACAGAATACGATATGATAGTTTATCATCGCAACTTGGTTGCTTCTGTGCTGATATTCCATACATATTATTTACCTCAGCATATTTATATAGCTATGCTTCTATCAAATTCGCATTCATCCCCTATCTCAAGGATAGGGCTTTCTGCTATGCATTCTGTAAGCCTCAGGAGGGGATCGAACCCCCGACTTCCAGTTTACAAAACTGGCGCTCTACCACTGAGCTACTGAGGCGCTTAGGATAGGATATAGACGACCAGGTTTTAAACCCTTTTGAAATGCCAGTACGTGGAAACTATTTATTACTTAGTGCAGATGGATATGCGGGTATGATGAAAGACACTGAGACTTTTGACTGGGGACTGTATCCAGAAGTTGAGGAGCTACTGGTTGGCGAGGTGAATGAATTCCTTTCCAGGAACAGGCAGGCCAGGCTTCTTGCAAAAAGAATGGGCGAGAGCACATCTACGGCGTTCATAGACTGGATAGACTACATATCAGTTCCTGAGTCGCGCCTGCCTGCTGCCAGACTGGAGAAGCTAGGATTTGACAGGCTCGCTGTCGATGGCCTGCCCGAAGGCACCGCTGCATATAAGCACATGAGTACGATCCTGTTCCCGGTTCTTGTATCGCAAGACAGGGACACCGAAGTTGCCATAAAACCTGAGAACATTGATGATTTTGCCCAGTCAATCGGCAGCGGAGTGGAAGTGGATGGAGAGCCGTTCGCCCCGCTCAGAAAGGCAACAGTAAGCAGGGAGGGAAATTATGTGCTTTGCGCGATAGAAAGGCGCGGAACCAATGGGTACGTTGTCCAAAAACCCAGGGATATACATGATTACGTAGCTGCGTCAAGCGCGTTCAAGCGCAGGAGGAGGTACTTTGAAAGTGATGAAGATGGTTTTGAGTATACACGCAGCATGGTTTCCGATTACGTCACTAGAATTGGCGAGGCACGCACTGCCGATGCGTTCTTCAGGGCAGAGAGAAGCTACTGGCAGGGAAGGAACCGTGCCGGGCAGATACAGAAGTCCAGGCAGGACACCATGGGGCTTGGCTGGGGCAACCATGACCATCACACGTACAGATCGTCGCGGGAGAATTTTGCAAGGCTCATATCCCTCTTCGAGCTGATGGGATATAAGTGCAGGGAGAGATATTATGCCGGTGAGAAGGCAGGCTGGGGTGCGCAGATAATGGAGCATAAGACATGCGAGATAGTTCTGTTTGCAGATGTAGACCTGTTTCCAGAAGAGACACAGGTTGATTTCGCCCACAATGGCCTTGCGCACAGAAAGGAGCTGGGCACAGTGGGGCTGTGGATAGGCCTTCACGGCGAGAGCATATTCCAGGCAGGCATGCACCATCTGGAGGCCCGCTTCAACTTCGACGACCTGAAGGCACAGCTGCCAAAATACGGAGTCAGGGTTATGGAGCCGTTCTCCTACTTCGACTTCCTAAAGCAGGCCTTCACTGAAGGAGAGAAATGGCCAGTGGATCCAAGAAGGCTGGACAGGCTGCTTGGGCAGGGATCCATAAATCAGGAGCAGTACAATACATTCAGGGACTACGGGGCAATAGGTAGCCACATGGAGAACCTGCAGCGCAACAAGGGATTCAAGGGATTCAACAAGGCCTCGGTGACCAAGATAATAAAGGCTACCGACCCGCGCCTGCATGCAGATGCAGGTGCATGAGGAAATGGACAGCATAAAGAAAGGCTTGCAGGGAATACTTGGAAAGAACGTTAGTTTCTCTATTGCAATGGAGGAGAGATATTCTGCTGACAAGTCATACATGAAGCCGCAGGTGCCCATTGCAGTGGCTTTCCCTTCCAGCACATCGCAGGTATCAAGGCTGCTCAGGTTCTGCAACAGGCACAGAATAGGAGTTACTGCGCGCGGAGCCGGAACATCCCTTACAGGAGCGTCGATACCGTCAAAAGGCGCAATCGTTGTAAGCATGGAGAAGATGGGCAGGGTGCTTGAGATAAACATAGAGGATCAGTACGTGGTTGCGCAGCCTGCTGTGGTGCTGGATGACCTGAACCATAGGCTTGAAAAGCACGGCTACTTCTATCCGCCAGATCCTGGAAGCTCCATGGTGTCCACAGTAGGCGGCACCCTGTCCACAAATGCAGGAGGGCTTAGGGGAGTGATGTTTGGCAGCACTCGGAGATGGGTCCTTGGGGCGCAAGCCGTGCTTGCAGACGGCACAGTGATAGAAACAGGGAGCAGGACGCTAAAGCTCAGCAGAGGCTATGACCTGACATCGCTTCTTGTGGGAAGCGAGGGTACGCTTGCAGTAATCACCAAGGCAGTGCTCAGGATAGAGCCGCAGCATGGCAGGATGGGAAGCATAGTTGCATATTACGACAGGATGGAGAGTGCATGCGGCATGCTGCGCTCCCTGAGGAATGCAGGGATGCCGATAATTACTGCCGAGTTCATTGACAGAAGATCGATGAAGTACATGGATAGGAAATACAGAGGGCAGCCGGGGTACATGGTCATCATAGGCATAGCAAGCTACTCTGCGTCTCTTGCACACGACATGCGCCTTGCAGCAAGTATCGTGCGTAAGTCTGGCCCGGAATCATTTTATGCTACAACAAGCAAGGCAAGGGTCCGTGGAGAGCTTGGCTCCAGGAAGAGGCTGTTTGATGCAATGGCTGCAAGATGCAGGGAGTCTGGTCTTGACATGGTGATAGGCGATGTAATAGTGCCTCCGTCAAGACTGTGCGCCGCAGTTCGCGAAGTGGAAAAGATGGCAGGCAGGTATGGGCCCGGAGCTGCAATGTTCGGACATATGGGAGAAGGAAACATACACCTCAACATATTTGCCGATCTTGGGAACAGGAAGCATGCAGCGCTGGCTAACAGGCTGCTCAATAGCCTTGGAGAGATAGCGGTCAGGCACGCAGGCAGTATCTCTGCAGAGCATGGAATCGGTCTCGAGAAGAAGAAACTGCTCAGGGAGGAGCTGGACGCGATTCATTCCTCAAAGGAGATTGAGCTTATGAAGGGCATAAAAAAGGCATTTGACCCAAAAGGCATACTCAACCCTGGCAAGATCTTTGACTAAACCCAGGCCATGATTCCGGGTTTATTTGCCCTTGCGTGCCGCGGCCTTCACTCGCTGCTTCTGTTTGCGTAGAACACCTGATGCCTCTTGGGCTTGAGTGCCTGCACCACGAAATTGAATGCCGCATGCGGATCCGAATGTTCGCCGCACGTGTAGATATCGAGCGTTGCATACTTGTACTCGTTCCACGTGTGTAGCACCACATGGCTTTCAGTAACAAGTGCCATCACCGAGACGCCGCCCTTCTCCCCGCCGAAGTCCCATACCTTTATCTCGACGAGGGTCATTTTCGCCATCTCCACTGCCTTGAGCACCACCGATTTAAGGTATTCCTTGTCGGTGGCGATCTTGGGATCCAGGTCATACAGGTTACCGAAAACATGTAGTCCGACGATCCTCTTCTTAGGGGCAGAATAAGTTTGCTGTATTGCCATCTTCCTTGCTGTCTTGCTCGGTTTTGGTTTCGCGTATTGTTCCAATAGCGTGGTCATGTGCATCGAAGACCTGGTTGGTTAACCATACTCATGCATTTATATCTTGCAATCGTAATTATTGCAGGGATAGTCTTTTAAATATATTCCCGACAGCCGAATCTATCCGCTACAGGATTTTTATGGACATAAAAGATTTAATAGGGAAAGTGCCCGGCGAGATGATAGAGTCGCTGGAAAACCGACGTATAACAACCCTGACTCCCCCGCAGGCGCTCTCAATAGAGAAAGGCCTGACCAACGGGTCGCATCTTGTCGTCGCTGCTCCAACGGCTAGCGGAAAGACGCTTATAGCAGAGCTTGCTGCAATAAAGTCTGTTATGTGGGATAGGAAGAAGGCAGTGTACATAGCCCCTATGAGGGCTCTTGTGCGCGAGAAATACGACGAATTCAGGAGCGCCTATCCGTACCTAAAGATGGCAATGTCAATAGGCGACCTTGATTCCCTCGACAAATGGCTGGATGAATATGACATAATATTTGCCTCCACGGAGAAATTCGACAGCCTGATAAGGCATGGGCTGGGATGGCTGGGCGAGATAGGCTGCATAATAGTCGACGAGGTGCACATGCTGGACGACGACAGCAGGGGGCCTACGCTTGAGATACTTATCTCAAAACTCAAAAGGATGTGCAAAGGCGCCCAGATAATAGCCCTGAGTGCGACGATAGGGAATGCCAAGGAGATTGCACAGTGGATGGGTGCGCAGCTTGTCGAGAGCAATTACAGGCCGGTGCTGCTTGAGCGCGGGATAGAGCTTGAAGGAAATGTCGCATATGATACGGGCAGGGAGGAGCAACTCGACAGCTCGCAGGGAATAGCGGAGCTTAGGGTCACCGAGGATACGCTCAAAAAGGGCAAGCAGCTCATGATATTCTACAGCACAAAGAGGAATACAGAAGCCGGAGCAGACAGGCTCGCGGCAATAGTCGCAAAGTACCTTTCGGACCAGGATAGGGAGTATCTCAAGGGGCTTGGGGACAAGGTGCTCAATGTTCTCGACAAACCAACAGCGCAGTGCGAGAGGCTGGCAAAAGACATACTGAAAGGAGTCGCATTCCACCACGGCGGCCTTGTTAACCGGCAGAGGGAGATTGTGGAAGAGGCCTTCAAGGAGAACAGGATCAAGGCCATCTCCTCGACGACAACCCTGGGATATGGAGTCAACCTGCCTGCACACACGGTTCTTGTGCGCGACATAGTGAGATATGGCGAGTCGTCAGGCAGCGAGTACATAGGGATAAATGAGGTCACACAGCTCTTTGGCAGGGCAGGCAGGCCGAAGTACGACAGGATTGGCAGGGCGATGCTGATATCCAGATCGAAGGCCGAAGCGCAGGACCTCTACAACAGGTACTTCCTATCCGACCTGGATCCCGTAGAATCCAAACTTGGAATACTTCCGGTGCTAAGGACCCACATCCTTGCTTTCGTAGCCACAAGGTTCCTCACTAGCAAAGAATCGATAATGGATTTCATGGGCAGCACGTTCTACGGTTTCCAGTTCTCCAACTCGAGGGAGCTGGACAATATAGTGGCAGAAGTTCTCGAAGAACTATGCGAATGGGGATTTGTGGAGAGAAGTGGCAGCATATACGCGTCAACGCGCGTGGGGCAGCGGGTGAGCGAGCTGTACATAGACCCGATGTCGGCAAAATGGATGATAGACTCAATGCCAGGGCTTGCTGACGACGTCTCTGTGCTTTTCATGATATCGAATACTGTGGAGATGAGGCCCTATGTTAAGGCTACTGCAGACGCGGAGCACAAGTACGCCGAGTACCAGCAGATGGTAAATAACAGCCCAGCGAGATATGGGGCAGGCGACATCATGTTTTATGATCCCATTAAACCATTTAGCACGGCCCTTATGCTAAACGAATGGGCCAGCGAGAGGGCAGAGAGGGACATAATAAAGGACTACAGGACAACTCCCGGAGCCCTGTACACCAAGATCACAAACGCAGACTGGCTGCTCTACTCCGCCATGGAGATTGCAAAGCTTGTTCGTGTGCGCAATCCGCGTCTGCTGGAGATGCGCATGCGTGTCAAATATGGCATAAAAAGGGAGTTGTTAGATCTCATAAGGCTTGAGCAGGTAGGGCGCGTCAGGGCAAGGCTCATGTACAATAACGGGATACAAAGAGCCCACGATATAAGAAGGCCAGAATCGCAGCAGGCCATAAGGAAACTGTTTGGCAATGACATTGCACAGAGGATAATATCGCAGGTAGCTGGTGGCGTCGGATAGATGCATGGATGGTTTTGCGTAGTTGATGGATCTATGCACCGTGTAGCGGGATAAAGATGCGCGAAGGCAGATACATGGCATAATACCATCAGTATGGAAAATGCGCGCATCGTTCTCCAAAAGGAGGCATAGAAAGCTTAATAAGAGTAATTCGTATAGGTTATGTAGTCGTTAAAGGCGACTGGTGAACAAAATGGGAGTTTTCGATAAACTGGGCCAGGCATTTGGCTCCAACAAGGAGCTGAACATAGAGGAGTACATGAACTCCGTGGAGATGGATAACGTAGACCTCCTGCACGAGCCTGCTGATATGTATGTTAAGCCGGTCTCGATAGTGAGCGAGGAGGACGTTAAGGCGATACAGGACGAGATCGCAAAGAAACCTCACGGGAACATAATACTGCTTGACATAACTGAGCTGAACAAGAGGCCGAACACGCGCGCCAATGTGATAAATGCGCTCAAGGCGTTCGTTGACAAGCAGGATGGGGACATAGGGCAGATAGACGCAAGCAGAATACTCATAACTCCTGCCAAGGTAAAGATAATAAAGAGGAAGAAGCAGTAACTGCTGCAGTTGCGGCCTTTCCTGTCTTTTAGCGTGCCAGTGGAGAGGCCGTACAGCCATGTCATTGCGCATGGCTGCGGGCCGCAGTAGTTGGAGTTGTGGGATTGATGCATGCATCCGCTGCATAGATCAAGCGCCGCTGCAGGTAGTCGTTGGTGTGGCGCCGTATACCAGCGGCATCATCAGAAAATGGCGCGGCAAAGCTTATATATGATATAAGCTGCCAATTATGTGGATATAATGTCGCGTGTAGCCAATCCCAGCAAGGCCCTTTATTTCAAGAAGCTTGTTGATGCACTAGTGCCTGGCGGAGTATGCCGTGAGGAGAGAGATAGGATAGCGCACATGGTTAGGGCGTACAGAAGGAGCCCGGCAGTGGTAAAGGTAGGCGGCTCTGCGCTATCCGAGCAGTGCGGGCCGATGGTATTTGATAACATAAAGACGCTTGGCAACCTGGGAATACCGCTTGTGATAGTGCACGGAGGAGGGAAGGAGATAGACGATGCGATGAAGGCGCGTGGGCTGAAGATAGAACGCAGGGGAGGGCAGCGTGTGACTGACGGACACACTATAGCAGTGCTCAAGGATGTCATGCCGCGCATAGGCCATGAGATCATGAAATCCCTGGTAGATGAGAACATAAATGCGACACATGTGTGGGGGCATGGCGGCGTGCTTGTTGTAGAGAGAATGTCAGAAGAGCTCGGATTTGTAGGCAATGTAGTTGAAGTTCTTGGCACGCACGGCATTTTGGGATTCGCAAGGGCTGGCATAATACCGGTTATAACTCCGCTAGGCTACAGCGGCGACCAGGTATACAACATAAACGCGGACAATGCGGCTGCGCGCATAGCCGTAGCGCTTGGTGCATCTGGCAAATCTGCCCGCAGGGCAAGGAAGATAATATTCGTCACCAATGTAGCAGGAATACTGGATGGCAGCAATGCCACAATAAGAGATATAAACGTAGCGGACCTGAAGGCCCTGGCAGGCGGCAGCACCATAAGCGGAGGCATGATACCGAAGGTTGAGGCTGCAATCTATGCGGTTGAGGGTGGAGTAGGCGCAAGCATAATAGACGGAAGAAAGGAGAACTCCCTGCTTTCCCATCTCTTGGGATACAACGGCTCAGGCACAGAAATACACAGCTAGCATGCCCTACTTCAGCGCGGTTATCAGGGCATGGATCTCGCGACCGTCTGGTTTTGAAACCTTCAGCATGCGCCGAAATATCTCCTTGACTGCCTTTTTGTTGCGGATCCTCTTCGCGTCCACGATAGAGTCGAACGTGTCTATGAGGTGTTTTGTCTCTGCGCCTGCGGCCTTGGCGCGCGTGCCGGCCTTGTATAAAGGCCTTAAGCCCTCTGAAGTTAAAGCGTAGAGCATTATGGCAAGTGCATGGGATATGTTGAGCACCGGATACGATGGATTTGTGCCTATGTATGCCACCATGTCGCACTTTGCTATTTCATCCTTGGTTAGCCCAGTATCGTCCCTGCCTATGAGCAGGCCGACAATGCCGAGCCCATGAGAGTGTGCAAGCCGCTTAGCCGCATCTTCGATAAGATATCTTCTGCCAAAGCTTGTATCGGCCTTGCCCCACAGCCCAGTGGTGCCAACTACAACGTCGCAGTCTTTTGTGGCTTCGTCGACGCTGGCGCATACTGTGGCGTTGGAAAGAAGCTCGCTTGCATGCTTGGAGAACATTATTGCCCGCCCGCCTATCTTTGTCCTTGGCTTTACTATGAACAGCCGATTTATCCCGAAGTTTTTGGCAACCCGGGCTATGTAACCCAGGTTGATCTGATATCTTGGCTCTACCAGTACGACCTTAAGCGACGGCGTAATTCACACCCTATATGCCGCCCAGCAGCCCTATTACGGCCACGGTGTTTATGATCACATGGGCTATGATGCCGGGATAGATGGAATTGGTTTTCTTGAATACGTATCCGGCTATGAGCCCGAACATCAGTGCTGCTATAACCTCTATGCCGAATGTGGAGTAGTAGGAGTAATGTCCAAGCCCGAATATCACGGCGCCGTTTGCAATCCCGGTTATCGCTGAGGTCTTTGCATTGGAAGCCCGTCTTGCAATCAGATATTCTATCGCAAAGCCCGCAATGGCGGATATTGCAACTTCTGCTATTACCGGAAGCTGGATGAATGAGCTTAGGATTACATATACGAGTACGCTGTTGAAGACTGCAAATACGAAGAGGGCGAGGTATCGTATGAGGCTGCCCATCCTGTTTACCCCGTTGTTTATTGCATTTATCAGGAATCCCCTGAAGAATATCTCCTCATTCACCGGCTCTATTATGGCTGCGAAGATGTAGAACCACAAAGGCGCCCCGATGAACTCGTTCTGTACGTTGGTGTTTATCTGCACGTTGGAGATCTGGCCAACAAGCGCTACAACCAGCTCGAGCATTATTATGATGAATAATATTAGGAAACCTATGCCCACATTGCGCAGCAGGTTTTTCCTTGCAAAGCCAAGGTCCTTTAGGGCTTTTGCTATGCTTGCCCTCTTGTATATCATAAAGTATGCGAACACCGCAATTGATAGGGAAAGAAGTGAGAACGCGTCTGCAAGGAAGGTAAAGCTATTCTGGCTTATTACCCCGCCAAAGTAAAGCAGATAGGCTATCACGCTCAGGATAATGTCTGATGCCAGGTATAGCGCAGCATAGATCACTACGCCAAGTATGCCCCTAGGTGCGCTGGCCTTGCGAGTGGCCCGTGGCATTCACTGACCTTTGCCCTTCCACTCGGTGTAGTTGCACCTACCGCATGCATACCTGTCTGCATGGGCAGCCATCCGCGCGCCGCACTTTGGGCAGAACTTGCCCCCAGGCACATACTTGAATGCCGCCTTTTTGGCTTTCTTTTCATCCGCCATGACCATTCACCTTTTGTTATGCCCCCTTTGCAGGCTTTGCAGGCTCTGCCGGTGCCGCAGTGGCTCCGCTCTTTGCCTGCGCGGGTGCGCCGCTCTTGCCCCTGTACTTGACAAGTTTTGCCATAGACTCCTTGCTCTGGTATGAGTATGCGCTTACATCGCTCACCCTAAGCCCGTACTGCTGCCTTATCTCGCGCACCTCGACCAGATCGGGATCCAGCCCGAGCTTTTTGCACAGCTCCTGCTTTATCTCATCCCTTGTTGGGGTCTTGTCTGCATAAGTGGCAGAAGCGCTTATCTCCCTTCTGCCAAGTACCTTGTTCTCCTTGTCCGCGTTTATCTTAAGTTCCATACAATCACTCAGTTCAGGCTCCGCCGCCCATTACCCTTGATATTGCCTTCTTGCCCATGCTCTCCATTACCTCGACCTCTACGCCCTGCTTTACAGACCCTCTCATGTCCTCGGGTATGGCTACCTCATAGGTCTCGTACGTCTCAAGATCCATGAGCTGCGCCTGCCCCTCGGTTATGGAAACAACCTGGGCCTTCTTCTTGTTTATCAAAGGCACTTCTATATCAGCAGAGCTTGGCTTGAGAAGCGTCTTCTTCGAGCCGTCAAATATCCCAACTGCAGTCACCCTCATCTTAGCTGCACCGTGCTTGCCCGGAGATGATGTATCAATCTCAACCACCCTGCAAGGCACGCCGTCTATCAGTATGAACCTTCCGGGCCTTAGGTCTTTCATTGAACCATATGTAATTTCGTCTGACAAAAAATCACACTATCTAGATGCAGCCTAAGTTTAAAAAAGATTCGCCTAAGCCAGTGTTCAGTTTCTCTTTGCGGCCTTGGCAGGTTTTGCGAGTCTTTCAACAGCAGCCTTGGCAGCCCAGACCCCGGCTAACACTAACGCAACAATACCTAGGCCAGCAACTACAGGCATGGCGGATGCTTTCAGCAGGGCCGTCTTCCCTGCATAAACAGCGTTGCCGGATACAATTCTTTCGGGCACAATCATCTTTTACTAGCGCGCCCATTTATGCACTATGGAGGCGTTTTGCTTTTTTAAGTTTCAGCAGTGGAGCGGTTGCAGTCTTGGCATATGTAGCTTAAGCCAGTACGCACTTGATTGGAAAAGGAGTATGCATTGACGATCTTGGGCATGAAAATGTGATCGCAGGCATTGGCAGGCATAGCGCAGCGTTAAGCATAGGCAGAAAGATAAGTAAAGGATAAGAAAAAAGAAGCGAGGACAGGCTTTAGTAAAGCCTGCCTATTGCTTCCATGCTCAGCGCGGTTGCCCTCTCCTGTGCAGGATCAGGCCTCTGGCCGAACTTGGCCTTGACCCCTGTGACTACGGACATCACCCTTATCTCATCGTTGAGCTCTGGAGACATGCGCGCGCCGAATATGACATTCGCGTTGTCCGAGAGTCCCTGCGTGACGCCTTCGCCTATTGCAGTGGCCTCGCTTATAGTAAGATTGCCTCCGCCCATGACATGTATCAGCCCGCCCTTTGCGCCGTCATAGTCTACAGATAGGAGCGGATGCGTCCTTGTGGACCTTACCGCCTGCTGGACCCTGTCTGCGCCTCTCCCGTAGCCAAGGCTTATGACAGCAGTGCCTGTGTTCTGCACCACGTTCTTAAGATCAGCATAGTCAAGGTTTATCAAGCTGGGAAGCGTTATCGTGTCTGCAATGCCTTTGACAGCATTGCCAGTCACGTTGTCTACCAGTTCGAACGCCTTCTCTATTGGAAGATTTGGCACATATGAGAGCAGCTTGTCGTTCTCTATGACTATGGTGCAGTCTGCTTCCTTGTTTAGCTGTTCAAGGCCCCAGTCTGCCTTGTTCCTCCTGCTTCTCTCCAGTGAGAACGGATAGGTTACGGTTGCTATGACTGTCGCCCCGGTCTCTTTTGCCACTTTTGCAACAACAGGTGCCGCGCCTGTGCCAGTGCCGCCGCCCATTCCGGCAGCTACGAATACAAGGCTGTAGTTCTGCAGGGCATCTGCAAGCTCTCCCCTGCTTACATCCGCGCATTTAGCGGCTACTTCAGGGAATCCGCCTGCGCCAAGGCCGCTTGTTATCTCCTTGCCTATGAGCAGCTTCTTGTGAGCCTTGATCATGTTCAGATGCCCAATATCAGTGTTCACTGCAATGGTATCTGCACTCTTTATGCCGTAGCCAAAGAGCCTATTGACAAGGTTGCTGCCCTGCCCACCCACACCCACAACTGCCACTCGCGGAGTAAACGAGTCATAGTCGAACTGGTCTGCCATTCTCATTCACCAAATACAAAAAAGAAAGGCCTCATATCAGGTCGAGGCCTCCGTATTTCACCTGTTGGGGCTCGTCGGCGAACTTGCCGACGATGCTTGACCCCTTCACTCCGGTGACTATGGCCACTATCTCTAGCTGGCCCTCGTACCCAGGTATTATCCTGGCGCCCCATTTCACATTGGCCTTGGGATCCATGCGCTCGGTGATTATCTCACCTGCCTTTATGGCATCTCCCAGGCTGAGGTCTGACGCGCCGGATATGTGTATGAGAGCTCCCTTTGCATTCTCGAAGTCAACGTCAAGCAGCTTGTTCTTAAGCACAGACTCTGCCGCAGAAGTTACCTTGTCGTTGCCCTTTCCGGTACCAACTGATATGAATCCCACGTCGCCGCTGCCCATTATGGAGCGCACATCGGCAAAGTCTATGTTTATCAGGCTTGGCTGGGTTATCGTCCACACTAAGCCCCCTATTGCCTTTGCGAGTATGTCATCAGCAACTGCAAACGCCTCGTTCATTGGAAGGTTAGGCACTAGTTTTACAAGCCTGTTGTTGTCAAGCAGTATTACCGAGTCCGAGAACTTCCTAAGGCGCTGGATGCCTTCCTCTGCCTTCACCTTTCTGACCCTTTCGAGATCGAAAGGATAAGTTACCATCGAAACCACTATTGCACCCTGCTCCTTTGCAATCTGAGCTATTACAGGCACTGCGCCCGTTCCTGTGCCCCCTCCCATACCGGCGCATAGGAACACGAGCTGTGCTCCGCTTAGGACCTCCTCTAGCTGCTGCCTGTCGGCCTCAGCTGCCTTTGCGCCTATCTCGGGATTTCCCCCCGCGCCAAGGCCACGGGTCATGCTCTTTCCGATAAGTATCTTTTTAATCCGGTCATCCACTATTTTGAAGTGAGTTACGTCGGTGTTTACTGCAATTAGGTCAGTCCCCTTGACACCCACCTTGAGTAGCCTGTTAACGGTATTATTTCCCCCGCCCCCTACTCCCACGGTAACAATTTTTATCTGCGGAGAGCCGCTGCTAGCGCTCTCGTCGTTTTTAGCCAGGAATTCGCTTCCATATTCTACCATACTGATCGCCTAATGGAGATTTACTCAGGGATATATTTAAATATCTTCTCCCATTCGTGGATGTAGTGGAACGTCCTTTCTTTTGATATAATAATGTGTATTGCAATAAAACTGCAACTGCAGTATTACAATAACCTGTATTCCAAGATACAGAAACGTTGGCTTATCAATATATGCATGGCTTCAGAGGTCCTTTCATGGAGGATTCTGAGAGGGCAAGGCTGCTTAGGAAGCTTGATGACTGCAATCTGACAGACTTCCAAAAGGACGTGCTTAGAGCCACACTAGACATACCGAGGGGAGAAGTGAGGACGTACAAGCAGATAGCCGAAGCCGTAGGACATCCGAAGGCTTATAGGGCAGTGGGCACTGCGCTCAAGAAGAATCCTCTCGCCCCGCAAATACCCTGCCACAGGGTAATAAAGAGTAACGGCGAACTTGGCAGCTATTCTGGCGACGGCGGGAAGAAGAGGAAGATGGAACTGCTAAGCATGGAAGGCAGCGAAACCCACTTTGCGGCCTGATTATAGCCATTTTAAGATAATGTCACGCGACCCGGGCACAAAACTGCTTACAGTAAAGTCACAGAGCAAGTCGAGGATAGAGAGCGTAGACACCACAATATCGTTCGTATCGCTCGGAGCAGGCGTACTGCTTGTGCTTGTAGGGCTTGCTTTCTTCGGATTTGCATAAGCTGCCTGTCGCAGGACCCATTTGAGGCTCATCCCTTGACGCTTACCTTTTTCTGCTGGTTGAACATCTCTATTATCTCCCTAGTTGTGGTGGCATCCTCTGGGCTTTTGTCCTTGCGTATTCCATCGCTCACAAGCCGTGGGAAGCGAAGCGCATAGCCGGTTGCGTCTGGCGAGTTGCCCTCCCTGCCGCAGGTATGCATCGGGGATTTTGTTATCTCGTCGGCCCTCACAGTAACCACATATCTTGGCTCCACCCAGAAGTGGGGCTCGACAACTGCCTCGACGCGCGCAGGCTTTCTGTCCTTTTTTATCTTCCCGAGCAGTTCGTAGAACATCTGCATGTTATTCTCGGTGAAGCCCGTGCCTATGCGCGTTATGGTCTCGAACACATCCTTCCCGTCGTTGTACACCGCCGCTAGAAGACCGCCGAATCCGAACTCTGCCCTCTGCCCCCTTCCGGCATAATACCCCACTATCACAAGATCTACAGTGTCCGAAAGCTCGCCCCTGTAGCTCCTTTTTAGCTTTATCCAGCTGAACTTCCTTGCACCGGCTATGTACGGGGCCGAAAGATCCTTTGCGACTATGCCCTCAAGCCCCCTCTCCACTACGTTCTCGAAGTATTTATCTATCTGCTGTGGTCGTGTGGCGATTATCCTGTCCGATAGCCGTATCAGCCCGTTTCCTGAAACTATCGATTCCAGCTTGCTGCGCCTCTCCCCGTAGGACTTGCCTAGGTAATCCTCGCCGTCCACATACATCAGGTCGAAGGCGAACAGGTGCAGGGGAAGCTGTGCGCTGGCTTCCTCTATGCCGTGCTTCCTTTTGCGCTGTATGGTCTCCTGGAATGGCCTGAACTCCCCTGTGGCGTCATTGTACGCAAGCGCTTCGCCTTCAAGTATGGCCTCGCCAGGATTTATCTCTGATAACGCTGCCTTGGCGATGTCCGGAAACATTGCAGTTGTATTCTCCAGATTGCGCGAAAACATCTCAACCTTCTTTGCCTTCTTGTCTATGTGCAGCTGCACGCGGAATCCGTCGTACTTGCTCTCCACTGCGCACTTATCGTTCATCCTCTTGAGTATCTCCTCTGAGGTTGGCAGCCGCTCCGCAAGAGCCGGGCGTATGGGGCTGAAGAGCGATACCATTATTTGCCCTATCCCTGGCATGCCTTTCTCGGCCAGCACCTGAGCCACCCTTCCAAGATCGCTGCATATGTTGTATGCATTCTCCAGGTCAGATTTGGCTTTCCTCTCCCCGGTGGCCATCTTTGACAGCGCTTCGAGTATGGTGGCATCCCCTGCTCCAAGCCTAAGCGTACCCAGGGCGAACCTGGTAGCGTACCTTGCCTCCAGCGCAGTGCCTGATGCAATCACTTCCACAAGCATTTTTATCTTTGCCTGCTGGCTTCCCTCCCCGCTTGTCCTTGCAATCTTTAGCACCGCACCGAATACATCATTTATGTGCATCTCTTTTTTTGACATGGCCCTTAATCTCGATTTGCCCATGAACTGCTCTGCAGTGAGGCCCATGTCGCCTGTCTTTCTGTACTCGGCCAAAACCTGGTCGTCTGAGAATCCTGTTGCCATGGAGATCGCATGCTGAGCGAACTTCTCTGCTACGCCTATCTGCACGCCCTCGAATGCTGGCGCGAGGATTCCCTGCGTCATGTAAACAAGATTCTTTATCTCGTCCTTGCCGGCCTTCGAGAGCATCTCGCACAGTATGTCGACCATGGCGAGCCTTGACGATGTCTGCTCAAGCTTCTCATAGTATCTTGAAACCTCCTCGAACAGCATAGTATCAGCAGTACTTATTCTCCGGCTAAGCTTTGTGACATCCTCCCACGGCTAAAGCCTGTGGGCTTCCAAGATGGCTCAGATTGGTCGTCATGATGCCACCTGTGTAGTTCCTGATTCAGCGACATCTGCCTTCATGTGTGAAGGTCTTACAATATCTCCAGAGGCGTTACTTCCCGAATGTCCTTCGGTAGCTCTATCGAGTATATTTTGTGCAGCATTGATATCCCTACCCTTTGTATAGGTACATTTCTCGCAGATGAATGTTC